>JAKSBG010000041.1 GCA_022361255.1 Verrucomicrobiales bacterium | reverse complement strand
TGCCCAGAACCGCCTCGCGAACCACGATCTGAAGTTTTCCGCCGGTAATATTCTGCTCAGGAAAATACACATCCACGAGCGGGTAATCACTGTCACGCCATGCCATCACGATGTCTTTCTGAATACGGGATAGCAAAGCCATCGACATCGGTTCACCGAGATAAAACTCAAGCTGCGCATCGAGCCCGACCGGTGCCGGCAGGCCTTCTTCCACCACCACTGTTCGCGCACCGGCAGAAGGATTCATCGTCGCCTTCCCCTGATGTGAAATCAGATGGATGGAGTGGAGTTCCACTCCGAACGGAGTTGCATCCGAATCGGAAGAATCAACTTCCTCCTCCCTCTGATCCGTGACAACGGCCGCATCCCGGCTTTCCTCTTCACCGCCGAAAATGACATTGCGCATTTGATCGAGCGCCTTGTCGAGAGGACGGCTCTGGGCATCTGCCGTTTCAACAGCCAGCACTCCCCACGCGAACATCGCGAGAGTGAGAAAGGCCGGGCGGCAGAGCGGGAAATTCATAGACAGTGGCAAAGGAAAATTATTCCGTATCAAGAGCGGCGGTTAATTCAGCAAAGGCGGCATCGCCGAGATGCTCATTGAGCAATGCGACGATTTCCGGGGCAATCGCAAGCGGAACAATCGCGATGGAGATCGCGCCATCCTCGGAAGTCAGCGGAATCACGATCGACATTTCAAGAGCCGCGAAGAGTTCTTTGGCGGCGTCAGCATTCAGATCCAGACCGAGCTGCGCAGCGACATCTGCAGGAGCAGCCGCCTCAAGATCTATGGCTACCGGTCCGTCCGGCATGATGAGAATCATCCCCCCGTCAAACTCGATTGCCTCAGCCAGTTCTTTCCAGGCATCCGATGTCAGGGAATCGCGAAGATCCTTGATCGCACCAACGGGAGGTAGAGAAAATGTTCCATCCAGGCTGGCCGGCGCACTGAGAAGATATTGGTCGCCATCGATCAATATGACTACCGCCTGTCCGGCAATAACAGAGGAAGCAGCGGCACCGAATGCTCCTCCCGGGGCATTCCCCCGATTCCCCATCAGGTTGCCCTCTTCAGGTGAGTTTGACTGATCCCCGTTGTTGGTAAACTGATCGATCTCTTTTCCACCCTTTCCATTTTTGGGGTCAGGATTGGGAACCTGATTGGTTTGTTGCGTCAGAAGAGCCTGATTTTCCCCGGCGGGTTTCGTATTTGAGCCCTTCACCGGCGCTTCGAAATTTCTTGCGGTAACGGTAGAGCCTCCCAGCTGGAACGGCTGATCCTGCAGGTAGCGGCCGTTCCCCATCTCGAGTGTGTCGAAGCCATTCCCGCCATCCAGATTCAGCCTCAGTCCATTGCCGCGCGTCACTACCGTATCGTCGCCCCCTCCCAGAAGTAGCGTCAGCACTTCCACGCCGGAGAAGCGATAGGTCGGGTTCCTCGTAATCGTATCATCCGATATCGTGTAGGTGTTCACCCCGCCGAGATTCCTATCATTCAGGATAAGTGCGTCTCTCCCTGCCCCGCCGATGATCTGGCTGACCGTGGCCTGATTGAAAAATTTGAAGGTATCCGATCCCTCCTCTCCATCAAGAGTTTCGAAATTGCTGAAACGTTTCCCGTTCAAGGTTCCCGCTCCGTCAGAGAGAATGCGGAAGTCATCATTTCCGCTCGTACCTGTCAGGTAATCGGTGGCAGAACCACCAATCACGGAGTCCATGGAATCCACCCGGTTGACCTGCGTGCCGCGTTTCGCGCTGAAATCAGCAAAGACGGAAGTTTGAAACGCAGAATAATCCACCGTGTCCATCCCCGCCCCGCCGACAATCGTGCCCACGGTCCCTCCCGGTGTGAAAATGAATTTATCGTCTCCCCCGCCCCCGGCGAGCGTCCCGTTGTATTCCGTATCTTCGTCCAGAGCGATGTTAAACGTGTCGTCCCCTCCCCCTCCGGAAATGATCTCATATCCCCGAAACTCGACACCACGGATAACGGCAATGGTCTGACTTGGAATCGCCACTTTCGGAGAAGGGGTAGCGGAAAAACCGGATACATCAGTTGAGTCGAAAAAATCAGGAGCGAACGGAAATGTCTCTGTAGACAAATCGATCACAGAACTCTGGCTCGAATCGATCAGAATATCATCTCCCGAACCCACCCCGAACACCCCACTGATCCCGGAAAAGAAAACACCTTCGAGAGTGAACGTGCCCTGAGTGAGAATCTGATTTCCATCAACGCCCCCCCCATTGAACCGGATTTCCGGGGCACTCAGCGGGCTGTATACCTGAAAGGAAAAGTCGTTTCCGGGGCTTGTGTTCAACTCAATCAAGCTGCCAGCATCAAAAAGTCCAGTAGTACGGAGGTTGCCGCTACTCGCAGTGAAAATGGCATTCGTTGCCAGTTTGATGTCGCGAATCTCCAGAGTCTGATCGACCTGCACATCGACACTGCCGACATTCACAGCTGTAAACGTATTGAAGTTGCTGTTCCGCGCCGTGAATGCCTGCCCCACCCCGTCCGGATCAGCAAATTTGACGTCGTTAGCGTCCACGTAGCTCACGTCTACATCCCCGCCCAAACTGTCGAATGCGACGTTCTGTGTTCCGTCCCCCCCCACAAAGGGAGAAGCCCGGGTCGAAAAAGGTTCCACGAAACGGATCGCTCTTCCATCGGGTCCCGAACCTTCCCCGGTAAGGGTGATGTTCGCGTTCACTCCGGTCGAGATCATCGTTTCATTGGTGGCTTCGGTATCATCAATTCGAATGCCGTCATGATTGAAATTGGAAAGAATCGCCCGACCGAGAATATCGATCTCGCCGCCGTCACTGGATTGAATCCGGCTGCCCTCGAGGAAAACCCCGTTTCCGACTTCACTGATCCCGGAGATGTCAATGTCGCCGGTTCCTGTAGAAACAGAGGAAGCGTGAATCCTGATTCCATTCTGAAGGTCTGAACGGGCATTCCCCGTAATCGAAATTTTTCCTTCCGAGGCGGACAACATGGAATTGAAGATCCCGACCCCGTTGCTGTTCGGGTCGAGTGAATCGTTTCGAATTTCCAGATGCCCGCCCTGCACAGAAATGCGGGTCTCCTCGCCCGGGTAAGTCGAGTTCGTCCCGATTTCGACGCCCCCCTGACCATCCAGCAGAATGTTTCCCGCCCCCGTCGTCTCGATCGAAACGTTGTCCTGAACGTAAATCACGTTGTGCGCATGAACCGAAAGACTGTTATCCGAGGACCAGTTGATCACGGAACCGTAGGAAAAATCGACATTTCCCTGCTCCGTACCCACATTATCCGTCTGAATGATGAGAGAGCCGTTGTTTTGCAGGAACGTCTCAATATCGGAATCCAGCAACACAGGGCCCATCGCCGGTGATGTGATTGTTCCCGGCGTGCCGTCAGACGCGACAAAGATATTGGTCGGATCGATCAGAAACGTTCCTCCCTGTCCATTGGCGGCCGATACATCGACGGCATCCATCAGCCGCGGCAGGGAAAGAGACCGTTTCCCAGAAACTTCCACAAAACCTCCGTCACCGCTGACAGCTCCCCCGCGAGCCGCCGCATGGCCGTTGAAATCGAGAGAGTTCTCCGCAAATACAATGATCTCTCCACCGTCTCCGGAATTTCGCGCAGAGGCATCAATAATCGTTCCGCTTCCAACTGTGACGTCAGTTGCATTCATCAATAGCGGATCTTCACCTCTGCGCCCTCCTCCGATGCGAACGTCACCGCCACCGGTTTCGCCATCGGCGAGGATCAGACTACCTTCAAAAACATTCACTTCGTCACCGAGAATCAAAACGGTTCCCCCCTTTCCGGTCCCGCTTCCGGCATCGACCGTTCCCCCCACTTCCGCCGTTCCGTTTTCCCCGCCATCAACGACTACGCGGCCTCCGGTCGGCTGCGCGGGACGCTTCGCAACGAGAGTCCCGGTGTTGCGAACCTTGCCACCGCCGGCGCGAAGAAAGATCTGCCCTCCTTCGCGAGTGACAGCCGAGGCAGCAACGCGGCCTTCGTTTTTTACGGCCATTCCATAGAAATTTCCGCCGTGGGACTTCAGCTCCGCAACATTTGCTTCGATCGTCCCGGTGTTCACGACGCCGTTTTCTTTCTTCTCCCCGCTCGCGCCCCGTACAAAGACACGCTCGGCTCCCGACTCCTTGATCAGAACATCATTGCCTGCCGCCAGACCAACCGTTCCGTTGGGAGCCCGGAGCAAACCGGCATTGTCGACAGTTGAAGCAATCAGAAAAATATCCCCGTCAAAGGCGCTGATCGATCCCAGGTTTACCACCGCCGCCTGCGAATCGCCCCGAAAACGCAAGTCGCCGCCGGCAAGAAACTCCCGGTCGCTGATATCGAGAGTCGACGCGGTAAATCCTGCCACATCGATCGATCCGTTTCTTCCCACGACGACCCCGTTCGGGTTCAGCAGAAATACCTGCCCGTTTGAACTCAACGCTCCATCGATCCGCGAGACTGCCGCACCCGTCACCCGGTTGAGAGTCGCCGACTTCGAATCGGGAACGACGAACCTGGTCCTTTGTCCGTTCTCAATCGAAAACGCATCCCAGTCGATGATCCCCTTATTCGTCTGCTGGATAATCCGGAGCGCATCACCCTGGTTCCGAATCTGAATATCCCCGTGTCGGATGGTATATCCGGAGGGATTCGCCAGCGCAAGGCCTGACAAAAGCAGTAGAGAAGCGGGTATACTACACCACTTCCGTCTCATTCTGCCTATCCCTTGCGTTGTCATTCAGGAGAAGAAAACACTGCTACTGGGCATCGTCAGGATTCGGGACAATCTCGACCCGTCCCTCCTTTACCTGGGCGTAACCTTTCCCGTCCTTTACTACAACGGAGTAAAACGTTCCCCGTGCCGCCGCAACCCCGCTCGGAGTGCGGACCTGGAAATCCAGCTCCCCCGCTGCATTCGGCTTCAACAGTGCGCCAAGACTACCGTCTTTCAGATCGATCATCACTTTCTTCGGGGAAGCCTCTTCGTCGACCGTTTCGATCACCACCTCGGAGTTGGCCGCGATCCGGATTGCGGAGCGGGGAGTGATGACGACGACCGCTCTCGAATCCGCACCCGTTTTGA
>JAKSBG010000026.1 GCA_022361255.1 Verrucomicrobiales bacterium | reverse complement strand
GAAGCAATCCCATCGGTATGGCCGATAATGATAATATCCTTGATATAAATAAATTTATCTCGGAACTGTTCCACATATCCGTCAATATTTTGCTTCGCCAACTCCGTGAGTTCCGAACTGTCATAGTCAAATAGGATTTCCGCATCAATCGGAATGTCTTCATATGCGGTAGTCGGGGCTAAGGTGGCCGAGTTATCCGCCATCGTCGTGGTGGTAAACACCCCACTGCGGTCCCCCACATACAGGGTGGAACGACGGTCGGTCAAATAATCCCGGGCGGAGAGGTGACGGACGCGCACCCGGTCGCCACTATTAATCATGCCCGGCTCACTGCTCCAGATACCGCTGTCATTAATTTCATACTCACCCGCATCAATACTGATGGGCATATTGCGTTCATTGCCCTTAAACTGCACCTGTACCTGCTCGGAGGTCAGAAGGGTTTCTAATGGCACATCCACCAGTTGGTTCAGGCTTAAGCTGGGGAAGGTGTTACAATCTTCTCGGGTCTCTCCGGTGGAATCGGTCAGGCGATTATAGGAGGACATGCCCGGGCCGCCGCGCACCAAACGAATGTGTTTGTAGTACTTTTTATTCGAGGCATAGTCATTGCCCAAATCAAAGTCCATAAACCAGGCACGACCGGCATAGCGCACATACACCGAGGAGGACCAGTAATCGCCGGTGGGGGTACCGGGGAAGGCTTCCTCATCAATGGCCGGGGAGATACAACCCAGGTTCACAATCGAGGACAGCTCCTTAATATTCGGTAAGCGCCAATCCGGGTAGTTCAGGGTATTGGCTTGGTTCAAACGTTGCACTTCATTTAAGGCTTCTTTCCAGGTAAAGGTATCCGCTTCACCTTCACAGCGGTTGGTCACATCATTCCACGCTTGGCCCACCGTACAGCGGGACCATAACAGGCCGGTCAAATTGTCTTTGACCAAATCACCACCGCGACACACCGAGTAACTGCTCGCTTGCAGTGCTTCTTGGGCTTGCGGGTCACAGGTTTGGGCCAAGACCGAACCGGGTAGTAAGCTAAACACGATAAATAATGTTGGGGTAAACCGTGTCGATATCATTGATAACTCCTTGACGTTCTCATTCTTATTTATCGGGTTAAAAGAGGTCTTTCACTTTTTGGAAAAAGCCCGGCTCTTCGGTCTCGCCTTCGGCGTTC
>JAKSBG010000027.1 GCA_022361255.1 Verrucomicrobiales bacterium | reverse complement strand
TTCCTGACTTTCCACCGATTCAACAGGGTAGGTTCGATGATCCAACAGGGTCAGGTCCCCGGGTCAACAGGGTTAGGTCGGGAGAAAGAAGTCGGGTAGGAAACCGGTGCCCGGCGCGAAGGAGAGAGGGCCCCGGCGGCGGGGCGGCAGTGCATACCAGTGCTCCGGGGGTGAGGTGCGATGGAAAGGCGGGAGGTGCGATTCCCTCCCTACCGGGAACGGATGTCCTCGATCTCTTCCGGGCTCGCCGGGAGGACATTCATTTTGGCATCGTCGGGAATCTCCACGTCCGGGTTTTCCTCGTAGAGATAGGCCTCCATGATCATGTAGACTTTGCCCCGGCTGTTGGGACGAAAGGTTCGGGCGCCGAGGGTTCGCGTGATCTTGATCGGTTCTTCGCCTGTTTCGATCTCCAGCACAAACTGCTGCCCGCCGAGACCGAAGGTGGGGTCGACTTTGCGCATTTCATTCTGAATCTCCACAAGCGGGCGGAACAATTCCTGATACTTCACTTTGCCGTCGACGATATTGGGAGGCGAAACCTTGGGAACTTCAATATCGACAAAGATATTCAGCGTTCCGCGCGGCTGATTGGCGATCAGATCAGGATTAGCCTCCAGCAACTCCTTCGTGTGGGGAATTTCGAGAAATCCCTGATCATTCACCACCACAACCATCGGGCCGTCCTTCAGGTTCAGGAAAAGCTCAATATCCGCCGACTTCACATCCGGATTCCGGCTCTTGATCCGCAGTTTGTAGACTTCGGCATCGGGTTTTGAGCCTCCGTCGCTCTGCGCAATTTTAATAAGCTGTCGGTAGGGAAGTCGCGCGAGATTGCTGTAATCGAGCGGGCGGCCGGACAAGGTCTCCGGGGTTTCGCCTTTTCCGCCCTCTTTCTCCTGCCCAAAAGCGTCCAGGGCCGCTCCCGGCGAAACCAGTAGTAGAACAACAAGCAGGTGTTTCATAAATTCAATTAACTTGGGAATTGAACACTCCCGCGACGATCAATTCAAGTCCGATCATTCGCGATGCATCCTCTATTCAGGAACGATTCTGATCCCATTTCCTTTGCCAATACATGCGAATTCCATCGGCGCACATTCCGGTGCCGTTGATTTCCTGGAGGGTATCCCAGGTCTCGCGCGCTGTTTGGCATCGAAAGGCCTGCTCCATTTGAAACGCCTGGTAGGCGATTCGCAGGGATTCGTCATCCATGCCTTCTTTCAACCGCTGCCGGACGAATTCGACATTCAACTCCACGACTTCGCGATAATCCGCCCAGTGCTGCTTCGGATCCGGAACCTCCCCGAAATGGGTGAGAAAAAGCTGGTCTTTTCCCAGCTGCTCCAGTCGATCAATACTGGCGAGGGTGTGTTCGAGATGAAATTGAGGGGGCGCAGACGTGAGCGAGAGATAGCCGGACTCATCAACCCGCGCACCGGACGAATCTCCTGCAAATATCGCATCACCTACTGCATACGCATGATGATGGAATGCGTGCCCGGGCGTCTCGATTGCCTTTATTGTCATTCCGCCCAGCTCGACCTCGGCGTTGTCGCCGATAGCAAAGACCTGATCCCGTGGTGCAGGAGTCATCTCCCCCCAGAGAGAGTCAAACCGGTCGCCGTATACCATGCGGGCACTTTCAACGAGGCGGGAAGGCTCGATGAGATGGCGCGCCCCCTTTTTATGAACGTATAGAGGAACTCCCTCCGCAGCAAACCAACCGGCCGAACCGGCATGATCCAGATGGATGTGGGTCACAAAGACGGCATCCAGATCTTTCGGCGAAATCCCTCGGTCGGCGAGGCGGGACAAGAGCGTTTCACGGCAGGTTTCCGGCCCGGTTTCGATCAATACCTTCCCGTTCGGCCCCGAGACGAGAAAAGACGCAATCGCATTGGGCAGCCCTTGAAAATGTAGATCAAGCGTTTCGATTGTTATACTCTCCGGCATGTCCCACGGTAGCGGATCACTGGTCTCGACGCGAAGGTTTTTCAACGTTGGCGGCACGAAAGCGTCCCGCCTCTATTCCCCTACCCGTTTCTCTGTGACAGCTCCTCAGAAAGAACCTCCGGGTTCTACCAACTACGCCAACGGTCGGGAGATGGCCCCGGCCGCTCAG
>JAKSBG010000028.1 GCA_022361255.1 Verrucomicrobiales bacterium | reverse complement strand
CCCCATCTCGAACAGGTCATTCCTGTTTTGAAGGCCGGAAAACGTGTCTTCATCGACAAACCAATTGCCGGTTCGCTGGCGGATTCGATCTTGATTTTCCGTGCCTCGGAAAAATATGGTGTGCCTCTTTTTTCTTCCTCCTCACTTCGCTACGGTCCCGGAACACAGGAGGTCAGGGCGGGGGCGATTGGAACGGTGAAGCACTGCCAGACGGGCAGTCCGGCATCGCTGGAAAAGACTCATCCAGACCTTTTTTGGTACGGGATCCACGGCGTTGAATCTCTTTTTACGGCGATGGGAACAGGTTGTGAGTCAGTCGTTCGTTCAAAAACCGATGAGGGAATGATTCGCGTCGAGGGGAAATGGGACGGCGACCGGACTGGTATCTTTGAGGAACGAAAAGGCTACGGCGGACATGCCAAAGGCGAAAAGGGGGAGAAGGATATCGGAACGTATCCGGGATATGGGCCGCTTGTGGTCGAGATCGCGAAATATTTCGATACCGGGAAGATTCCGGTGCAGCCGGAGGAAACGCTTGAGATCTACGCTTTTATGGAAGCTGCCGACGAAAGCAAGCGACAGGATGGAGCTTCGGTCACGCTGGAAAGTGTCATGAAAAAGGCGGAAGCTGAGGCGGATGAGCGAATGGGGGATATTGAGTAAGCTCAGGCAAAAAGATCAGTCAAATCAACAAGCCGGCACGACGAGTTAGCGTTCAGTAACTCGATAGATGTGGCGTCTTTAAAACCGCTTCCAGTGACGAGTGCAACGACTGACTCCTCTTTCTCGATTTCTCCGTTCTCAGTCGCTTGTAAAATTCCTGCCAAAGCAACGGCACCTGCCGGTTCGCTGAAAATGCCCTCTTCACGGGCGAGGCGCGCCTGGGCCTGATACACTTCTTCGTCGGTCACGGTGTGGCCGGTTCCTCCGGATTTCCTGCAGGTGACGATGACTTCATCCCCGTCGATCACGTTGGCGACCTGAAGGCCGCTGATTTGCGAGGTGCATTCGACGTCGCGTGCATGGGCGAGGCCTTTTCGCAGTGGTCCCGCGATGGTGTCGTTTCCCTCCGGCTGGACGCAATGCACGGAGGTGGGGGTGTCGGCGAGACCGCGTCCGACCGCCAGGGTCAGGCCTCCGCCTCCTGCGGGAGAAAAAACGTGGTCAACTTCCTGCGGGAGTTCGTGGGCGATACTCTGAACTCCCTCCATGCCAACCGGGCTCCAGCGGAAGGCGGAAACCTGGAGCGCATAACCCGATTCTGCTGCTTTTTGGTGAAGAGTTTCGATGACGGATTGGGTGACCGATGCATCGAGCCCGAAACCCCGGACGCGTTCGATCTCCGCTCCGTAGGCGAGCATCTGCTGGAGTTTGGCGAGGGGGGCCGTTTCGACGACAGCGATACGGCAGCGTATTTTTGCTGCGGCACAATAGGCGGCGAGTGCTGCACCGGTATTCCCACTCGATGTCGCCAGACAGGTATGGTCGCCGTTTCTGAGCATGTCACTGATCGCGACAGCGGCGAATCGGTCCTTGTATGAACCGGTCGGGTTTCCGGACTCGAGTTTGAAGAAGAGATTCTTCAGTCCCGCGGCAGGACCAATGGATCGCGAGCGAACCAGAGGAGTGCCTCCTTCTCCGAGAGTCGTCTGATACTCTTCGGAAATGTTGTGGGTGTATCTGTTAGAATGTTTCCAGACGCTCATGTGTTCGGATACGGCTCGGCGATCACAGCAGTGGCGTCGTTTTGATTGATGCGGGGGTAGTCCCGGAGAACGAGAACTTTTCCCGACCGGTTCGCACGGACTTCTAACGGATTGGCTGAACCGGGAGGCGTGATCTGCGCAATGAGATCCCCTTCTTCCACCTGCTGACCAAGCGCGACGCAGCTATTGAAAAAACCGGTGGCGGGAGCAGGATGGCAAACCTGCATATGACCGGAATCGGGACGGGAATCCTCCACAGACTCCGGGGCAACGGAAGTGCATTCCTTTTCCGAAAGGAGTCCGAGGTGACGCATGACATTGAGACATCCGTGAACGAGCGGATGTCCACCGTCAATCCCCGCCGTTGCTTCGGCCACCTCCCGGTGGGATCCGAGATACTCCACATAAATGGCGGGAACGCCTGCATCGCGGGCGACCGAAAGGGAACGGCCTTCAAGTTCGCCGGACGTGCCCCAACAGAACGGGAGCTGGAAGGCTCGTGCCAGATTTCTCTGCTTCTCCAGAATCGCCTCGTCGGAGTGAAGGACATACCCTGACATGGGTAGAACGGAAAGTTCTGTTCCGCCGGTATGCAGATCAACGTAGTAATCGGCTTTCTCTATTTCGGCACTCAATGCAGCTGCAGCGCGTTCAGTTGTGGTTCCGTCAGGATTTCCCGGGCAGGTTCGAGCGAGGTCCTTTCCGTCCGAGCCGCATCGATTGCCCTCGATGAAGGCGGATTCATTAACGACCGGTATCAGGGTGAGGCTTCCTCTGATTGAATCAGCTTCGTCCGGATTCCCGGCGAAGTGCTGAACGAGGTGATGCACGGCGAGCATGGGGAGATACTCATCCCCGTGGACCCCGGCTGTAATGAGGAGGCGTGGGCCTTCGTTTTTTCCTCCGTAGCGGAAGGCCGGGAGAGAGAGTGAGCCACTCATGATCATTCCGGATTTGCCTCGGCGGCCAGTTTTTCGGCGCGGAGATCTTTCAGGCGAAAGCCGCCGTCGACGGGGAGAATTGTCCCTGTGATGTAGTCAGCGGCGCTTGAGGCGAGAAATACGGCCGCCTTTCCAATGTCTTCAGGAAGTCCGAGTCGCCCCCAGGGGAGTGCTTTGCCCGCCTCCTCGAGAACTTCAGCAGAGAAGGTGACGCGCTCGTTGGGAGTGTCGATCCAGCCCGGTTCAATCGCATTCACATTGATGCGATGCGGGAACAACTCGACCGCAATCGACTGGGTGAGATGGTTCAGTGCTGCTTTGGCGGCTCCGTAGGGAGCGCTGCGTTCGAATGGCATTTCCGCCTGGACGCTGCTGATGAATATCATGCTACCTCCGTTGCCGCGGTCCACCATGTGCCGTGCTACGGCCTGCCCGAGGTGAAAGCCGGATTTAAAGGTCGCATCAATGACGCGGTCGAATTCGTCGGCCGGGAAATCGAGGAACCCGCCCCGGCGACCGTAGGCAGGGTTGCTGACAAGAATGTCGATGCTCCCGGCTGCTTCTACCGCCTCCCGGACAAGTTGATCAACTCCTTCGCGGGAAAAAACATCTGCTTCGACAATGTGGCAAAGGGCTCCGGTTTCGCGAATCTCCTCTGCAGTTGTGGAAAGGTCGTCGCTACCGGGACGATCATTGAGGATCAGTTCCGCGCCGACTTTGGCGAGTTCAATCGCACAGCCTTTTCCGATTCCCCGACCGGCCCCGGTGACGAGGGCGCGTTTTCCATCGAGACGGAAGGCGTCAGCTGAGTTCATCGAATTGTGTGATGTTCTGAGCGAGGGCCTGGGAGAAGGCTCCAAACTCGCTGGCATTCACGAGAAACTGCGCACCCAACGCATGACGTTTCTCCATTTCGGATTGCGGCATCGCCGGACCGCCGAAGGCTTTGCCATGCTTTTTGCAGGCGGAGGCAACTCGTTCCCAGGCTTCGTCGAGCGTCATCTCTCCGCTTTGTCGAAGACGAAGCCCGAGGTCGCCCGGGCCGACGAACACAAGATCGACCCCCTCGACGGAAGCAATTTCGTCGATGTTGTGAACCGCTTCCGGAGTCTCGATTTGAACACAAAGGAAAGTCTCCTTGTTTGCCCAAGCCACATACTCGTCGGGATCGTGGATGTGAAAGTCCGCGTCGAGGCCGGCATTGTCGATTCCGCGGTCGCCGAGTGGCGGGAACTTCACGGAGTCGACCAGCATCTTCGCTTTCTCAGCGGTGGAGACATGAGGGATCATGATGCCGGCAGCGCCGTCTTCCAGAAAGCGATAGAGTCCGGTTTTCTCCAGCGTGGGGGCGCGGACCATAATATCGATGTCGTAGAGGTGAGAGAATGCCAGGAGTGCCTGGATCTGATGAATGGTGAGGGCGCGGTGTTCCAAATCAAGCCAGATGCAATCGTAGCCGGCACGTGCCGCATGGCACACGTAGGCAGGGATGTAGTGACCGAGGACGCAGGTGCGAATGGGTTCTCCGGCGCGGATGCGCGCGAGTGTTTTGGATATTCTCATAGAGGTGAATTTACTGGGAAAGAACAATGAGCCCCTGCGCGGCACGGATGCGGGCATCGAGGTTTTCATCATTGAGTTGTTTTGTTAGGAAAGGGGCGGCACCACTGATTCCAGCCTCACCGGCAAAAACGGCGGCGTAGGTTCTGATCGCGGGGTCGTCAGATTGAAGGTTTGTCAGGATTTGTTTCTTTGCATCCGGATCTCCAAGCAGCGCGAGAGAGTGCTGGAGAAAGGCCGTGACCACGGGATCATCCGAATCGGGGAGTTTTTCTTTGATACGGTCAATATCGGATTTGTCGCCGATTCGTCCGAGTACCCAGGCAGGGAGGCGATAGACAGCCGGATCCGATTCGCCTTTCAACACCGATCGCAAGGTGTTGAATCCCTCCTTCTGCATATCTTTGTTCCCGTGCTTCGCGAGAGCGGCGGCTGTCATGAGAAGGAGGCGCGGGTCGTCGGTGCTTTGAAAATGTTTCACCAGCGGAGCGGGAGAACCGTCGAACCCCACTTTGTACAAACTCTCGGCTGCGTGCACATGCCCGTGCGAGTCGTCTCCCTTGAGAATATCGAGCATGACGGTGGCTTTCTCCCGGTCGCCCGCCCGGACCAGCTCGCGGGCCAATCCGACGCGTTTCTGGTCGTCTGTTTCGGTCGCCAGTTTGGGTTCGAGAAAGGCACGCACCTCATCCCCTTTCCCGGCGAGCGTCAAAGCTTCGGCAGCATGAATGGCTGCCCAGAAATCCTCGTCGCCCTCTGCTCGCAGCCCGGCCCGGAGAACCTCGAGGCATTGGTTGCGGGTTTCTCCGTCGAGCTCAAAAGCATCAGCGGCGGGTGCTGAAAGGGAGGAAAGTAACAGCGTGGAGGTGAAGATCAGAAATAGATTTTTCATGAGGCGGAGTGCTTCCCCTTATCAAACAATTTGCAGGCAATCAGTCCGGTAACGAGCCCGACAATGAGAGCTGCAGGGGCGATGAGTTGAAAGCTGACCGGGGCGAATCCTGTTTCCGGATCGACTCCAAAAATATCGCCGGAGAAAGCGATGAGAATCGCGACCGTCACGCTGCATATCGTTCCGATCCAAACGCCTCTTGCATTCGCAAAGGGAATGAACAGGGCAAAAAAGAAGAGGAGCGAAATAGGGACGGTGAGAAGGTTTACAATCTTGTTCGTGACTTCAAAGAAGTTTCCCTGAACCCGCCCCACGATCGTGCTGAGGGCGATGACGATGACTCCGATGGAAACGGCAAGCCAGCGGGCGAAGCGAAGGTGTTTTGTCTCTGTGTCAGGCTTTTTGCCGAAACGGTCCAGGTAATCTGTCATCACCACTGCCGTGATAGAATTTACTCCGGAGTCCACACTCGACATCGCCGCTGCAAAAAGTCCCGAGACAACCAGACCTGTTACCACCGGAGGGAGATGGAATGCGATGAAGTGAGGAAATAGCTGGTCAGCCTGCTCCTTCAAACTTCCTTCTTCCGGCAGCAATGCCTGATTCGCGTCGAAATAGCCAAGAAGAGCAAACCCCACAAATCCTAACGTTATGCCAACGATTAGGCCAACGGTAAGTTGCATTGCGATCGCCTTCCTTGCCGTCCGGGCATCCTTGGTCGACATGAATCGCTGGATTGATACCTGATCACCCATCGAGGTGCAAACCATCCAGAGAAACATCGACAGCATCGATCCGACAATCGTGATGCGGGTGGAAGGGTCGAAACTGATGAATGGCTGTTCGTCCCAAACGTCGCTTTTCCACTGGGTAGGAAACCAGCCGAAACCACCCATCTTCCAGGTAACAGTTCCGATAACCAACAAAGCGCCGCCGTAGAGGAGAAGCGTTTGCAATGTGTCAGTGATGACAACAGCACGCAGTCCGCCAAGAGAAGTGTAGGTGATGGCGAAAACTCCGGTTACGAGAACGATGAGAGGAATGTATTTGTCATCCACCCCAATCATGGTCGCGATCGCTTTCGATGTCAGGTAAATCAGCAGTGACATCCAGACGAGGCGGAGGGCGAGAAACATGCCACCGCCGAGAAGTCGAATGCTGAGTCCCAGTTTGTCCTCGAGCAGTTCGTAGGCACTTGTCACCCGCTGTCTCATGTAGACGGGGAGAATGACAAATCCCATTACGAGAAACACGAAGGGATACATCAGGTAGTTCCACATAATGCCGGGGCCTTTGCCCGCAATTTCCCCGGGGATGGCAAGATAGCTGATCGTGCTCAACAGGGTCGCAAACAGCGAAACCCCGATCAGTAACGGGTTCATCGCACCGGACCCGACAAAATACTCCGAGGTGTCTTCCTGCTTCCGTCCGAAATACCACCCGAGTCCGATCGTGGAGAGGGCATATACGGCGAGAATGATCCAGTCGATTGCGGTCATGTGAGGCGATCTTGGGAATTGCCGATTGGGAAGTCTAGCGAAATTCCGACGCATTCACCTGCAGTGATACAATGCGGGCGTGGTCGATTCCATTGGTTGCAAGAATCACGATTCGCAGTTGTTCGCAGGCAGGCGGGATGGCAAAACGATGGCGGTTCAAGCGCTGATAATTTCCACGTATTTCTTCGATCAACTCCCATTTTCCTTCGCGGAAAATCTCAATGTTGTAGTCCCTGACCGTTTCGGGCTGTGGCCTGCCCCATTCCATCTTCTTCGTATAGCCATCATGATGGCTCAGGGTAAGGTGCCGGTGCAGTCCGGTGTCGAATATCAGACGGATCTCTGTGATCGGTATCGGCTCCGCCCAACGCAGCGTGAGGCTGGCGGGCAAGCCATCGGCGGGATCGGACATCCACCGGTGGGTGCCGGGATCGCAGCGGTCAACCGGAGCGCCGCTGATGCCATGCACGGATCGCGACTGAGAAGATCGAACCATTTCCGCCGGCCCTTCTTCGTGTTCGCTCGAGGCCTCGATTTCGGCGTGGAGAACGGCATCGTATTCTGAAATGACATTGCGTCCGACGAGAAATGCGTCGTCGCGGACCAGGGTGTCTTGTATCTCTGTTAGAAGTTCACGGGATTCGGGAATGGATGAGGGTGATATTTTCTTTCTGACGGCAGCTGCTGCTGCGGTGCCGACTCCCTGTCCGACGGCGGCACAGGTGGCCATGACGCGGGTGGAGGAAAAGGCAACGTGGGTGGCAGAGATATTTCGTCCCGCGAAAAGAAGATTCTCGAAATCGCGGGCGAGGCAGGCGCGGAGGGGAATGTCGTAGAGTTTCGGGACGGGTGTCTGCACGCAGGGTTCGGTATCGGGGGCCTCGATCCCTTCGGGAGGATGCAGATCGAGTGACCAGCCACCGTAGGCGATTGCGTCCGGGAAAGGGCGGCTTGTCAGGACGTCCTCCTCTGCCAGGATGTGCTGACCGATGAATCGGCGGCTTTCCCGTTTTCCCGGCAGGAATCCGATCCAGTGAAGAGCCCAGTTTTCGGCCTGGAATTCTTTTGCGGCGGGACCGTTTTTGATGTGATTCCAGATTCCCAGAGTGATGGCAAGCAGCTCGTCGCGTATCGTTTCGTTGTCCTTGATCGTGTCGAGGGTGCCGCCCCATTCGGCCCACCAGTAGCCGTATTCGTGAGTAGGTTCTTCTTCGCCCGGGCAGGAATAGAGTCGAAGCTTGAGTTCCTCTTCGGTGAAATCGCGAACCCAGCCTGGAGCCCTGAAGGGCATTTCCTGATCGTGTTTGCGCGCCTGCAGAAGAATGGTAGAGCCGAGGCGCTGGTCGTCGGGGGCGGCAGGGGCAAGGGTTTCCCCGAAGTCGTCTTTCCCTTCGCGCCCTTCCATGAATGCTGCGCCGGCTTCCGCTCCGAGTCTGCCGTCGCCGGTGCAGTCAATGAAGGTGTTTGCCTCGATACGGAATCGATCTTCGGTGGATGGTCTTTCTGCGATTGCTGCGGTGATGCGCGACCCGTCTGTTCCAGCTCCGACGACAGCGGTGTTCAGCATGAGTTCCAGATTCGGTTCGGATCGACAGAGGTCGTAGAGGATGAGGTCAAAAACGGCAGCTGATCGTTGCGGGTTTTGTACCGCGTTTTCGAGTCGAATCTCCTCGATGATTCCTCCTTCCCTCGCTTCGGTGACGAGTGCTTCGCCGCGATCGAATCGTCCGGTTCCGTTGGCGCCGACAATGTGCATGCGAACTTCGCTCGAAGCGTTGCCGCCGAGCACAGGACGATCCTGACACAGGATGACTTTGGCACCGTTTCGGGCTGCGGCGAGAGCGCAGGGGACGCCGGCGGGACCGCCTCCGGCTACGAGAATGTCACAGCGCAGAGTGTGAGTTGTGATCGGCATGGTTGAGAATGAATCGACAGGATTCGGTTCCCATCGTCAAGGTGACGAAATGACGCGGACGCGTCTATGCGCGAATGGAGTTCTGTGCCGGATTTCGATATATTCGCGGTTCATGTTAAAAAAATCGACAGGGCTCTTCGCTTTGTTCTCGCTGGTTGCCGTCGCAACGGGCGAGGATACGGTCGATTTTAACCGTCAGATTCGACCCATTCTGGCGGACAAATGCTTTCAGTGTCACGGGCCTGACGAGGAGACCCTGGAGGGTGGTTTGCGTCTCGATCTGCGGGACTCCGCGACGGCGGAGGGTGCAGTCATTCCCGGAAATGCTGAAAAAAGTGAACTGGTTGCGAGGATTCTCACCGTCGATGTGGATGATGTGATGCCGCCGGCGAAAGTGAAAAAGCCGGTCACGAAAGAAGAGGCTGAGCTGCTGCAGCGGTGGATTGACGAAGGGGCGGAGTATTCCGGGCACTGGGCATTTGAGCCTGTTAAAACGGTCGATGCACCTACCGTGAAAAATTCGCATCGCGTGAAGAACGAGATCGACCGTTTCATTCTTGCTCGACTCGAAACGAAAGGCCTCTCGCTATCGCCGGAGGCAGCGCCCGGAACTCTGGCAAGGCGTTTGTCGCTCGATCTAACAGGGTTGCTTCCGGCACCCGACAGGGTCAGGTCCTTCATTCAACAGTATCAGGTTGATGCCGATACGGCGGTGTCGGATTTCGTCGATGAGTTGCTTGCGTCACCGCATTACGGGGAGCGCTGGGGGCGGCACTGGCTCGACCAGGCCCGGTATGCGGACTCGAACGGATATACGATCGATGGGGAAAGGGTAATGTGGCCCTACCGCGACTGGGTGATCCGGGCGCTCAACGATGACATGCCTTTTGATGAATTTACGATCAGGCAGATCGCCGGTGATCTTTTGCCGGATCCTGACAAAGCGACACTGGTAGCGACGGGGTTTCATCGCAATACACTGATCAATCAGGAGGGTGGCACGGATGACGAGCAGTTTCGCAATGAAGAGGTGGTTGATCGCGTCAATACCACCGGAGCGGTCTGGCTGGGATTGACGCTGGGTTGTGCGCAGTGTCACACCCACAAGTTTGATCCGATCACTCACAAGGAATACTTCGAGATGTTCGCGTTTTTCAATCAGGGGACAGACGTGAACAACACAGGGGCAACCGTCGAGGTAGGGGAAGGGGAGATGTTTTTGAAAAATCCGGATCCGAAGCTGGTTAAGGCTCTTGAGAAAGCGAAAGAAAAGCTGGCGAAGCTCGAAGCGACAAAGGCAGCTCGTCAGGCCGAGTGGGAGAAGTCGGTTTTGGAATTAACTGACTCGGCCACCATCGCGAAATGGTCGCGGGTTAAGCCGGTCACATTTCTTGCGGAGGGAGGAGGGAAAATGAAGCTCCAAAGCGACGACTCGATTCTTGTTTCCGATGCGGGTCCGAAGGAAGTATACCGGGTCAAGCTGACGGCACAGAAGGAACCGGTCTCAGCGTTGCGCCTGCGAATTTTGCCGCACGAGTCTCTTCCGAAAAACGGACCGGGTCTGGCGTCGAATGGGAATATCGTTTTGACGGGTGTCGAGTTTTTCCAGGATGGCGAACCTCTCCTGGTCAAAAGGGCGGAACATGATCACGCTCAGCCCGGATTTTCCGGCGCCTACACGATTGACGGTGATCCGGAAACAGGATGGGCGATTAACATCGGCAAAGAGACTTCTGCCGGGGTGAAGATGAACGCGGAGCACGAAATTCGTTTCACGTTTTCGGCTCCGGTAGCGAAAGGAAAGCCGGTCGATGTGGTGCTTCGTCATGAGAAGAATGCGAACTACAACATTGGCAGGTTCGCGTGGGAGAGTTCACCGACCGAGCCTGCTCCGATGCGGGATGAGAGTCTCCTGACGATGCTTCGAATCGATCCGGCCAAGCGAAGCGGTGATGAGAAAAAGAGACTCGCCGCCGAATTCGCCAAAATGGATGTGGAGCGAACGATGGCGATCGGGGCGGTCGAAAAAGCACGGAACAATCTCGGGATCGGACGCCCTGTCAAAACGATGGTGATGCGGGATCTCGAAAAGCCGAGGGAAACGTTTATCCACCTGCGGGGTGACTTTCTCCAGCACGATGAGAAAACCGGCCCGCTCGCGCCCGGAGTTCCTGCCGTTTTGCCGAAACTTCCGGAGCCGGAGAATCCTGACAAAGCGAGAACCCGGTTGGACCTGGCGCACTGGTTGGTGAGAGAGGATCATCCCCTGACTCCGCGGGTCACCGTCAACCGCGTCTGGATGCGCTACTTCGGTCGCGGCATTGTCGAGACGGAGAATGACTTCGGGACCCAGGGAACGTATCCGAGTCATCCGGAGCTGCTCGACTGGCTCGCTCGCCGTTTTGTGGCAGAGGGTTGGTCGATGAAACGGCTGCACAAGCTGATTGTTACTTCGGCGACCTACCGGCAGTCTTCTCATCAAGAGGGCGGGAGTGAGATTGATCCGTTGAATCATTTGCTCTCGCGGCAGTCCAGGATCCGGTTCGAAGCGGAGATCGTGCGCGATGCGGCATTGTCAGCGAGCGGTTTGTTGCACGCCGGGATCGGTGGCCCGGGAGTGATGCCGCCGCAACCGGAGGGCGTCTATGCGTTTACCCAAAGAAAGGTTCGGTGGGTTGCAGCTGAGAATGAGGATCGGTACCGCCGCGCGCTCTACACGAAATTCTATCGAAGTGCGCCGTATCCGCTTCTGACGACTTTCGATTCCCCTGATTTTCAAAGTGTTTGCACGGGCCGGGTTCGATCCAACACGCCTCTGCAGTCTCTGACGCTCGCAAATGATGAAGCGATGTTTGAGTTGGCTCGCGGTCTCGGCGGACGAATAATGAGGGAGGTTGAAGGAACGGACAGCACCGCGAACCGGAAAAGGATTCGACATGCGTTTCAAATTTGTTTCTCGCGACAGCCCTCGGAGGGAGAGCTGGAGTTTCTGGCGGGCTTTCAGGAACTTCAGGAAAAGGCTTTTGCCAAGGATGGCAAAAATGCAAAGAAGGTGGTACCGAAGAACTTCCCCGGTTCTTTCCCGGTGCAGACGGCAGCGTCGTGGACGGCGGTGGCGAGAATTCTGATGAACACGGATGAATTCATCACGAGGGAATAAAAGAGAAAGGCTTTGTCAGGATGACCTCAGTTGCGCAATACGAAACCCGCCGGCATTTTTTCGAAAAATGCGGAGTGGGGCTCGGGTCGATCGCTCTGGCTGATCTGTTTCGGCAGGAAGCGCGGGGTGCTTCTGCGAGTGATCCGATGGCGGTGCGGAAATCGCATCATCCGGCTAAGGCGAAAAATGTCATCTTCATGTTCATGGCGGGCGGGCCCAGCCATCTCGAACTTTTCGAGGACAAGCCGAAGTTGCGGGAGTACCACGGGGAGCTGCCACCGGATTCTCTCGTTAAAGGAAAGCGCTTCGCCTTTCTCGGAAAGGGCGCGAAAATTCTCGGATCGGACCGGAAGTTCGAAAGCTATGGCGACTCGCGAATGACGCTGAGCGAACTCTTTCCCCACCATCGCAAAATTGTAGATGAGGTCACCTGGCTTCGTGGAATGAAAACGGATGTTTTCAATCATGGTCCGGCTAAGCTTTTCATGAATACCGGATTTCAGGTGCCGGGGCGTCCAAGTATGGGATCGTGGGTGACCTACGGTATCGGCAGTGAATCGCGTGATTTACCCGGATTCGTGGTCCTCCAGTCCGGGCCACGCGGGCCGCGCGCAGGAAATGCGCTCTGGTCGGCGGGGTTCCTCCCTTCGAGCTTCCAGGGCGTTCCCTTTCGCGGGAGCGGAGATCCGATTTTGAACCTGACCAATCCCGATGGCATTTCCCCCGAGCGTCAGCGCGATTTTGTTGATGCCGTCAGCGCGCTGAATCAGGAGCGCCTCGGAATAACGGGTGATCAGGAGATTGCGACCCGGATCAGTGCCTACGAAATGGCGTATCGAATGCAGACAAGCGCTCCTGAGTTGATGGATCTGAAGAGCGAAACGCAGGCGACGATGGATCTCTACGGGGCGACTCCGGGAGGCAATTCCTACGCGAACAACTGTTTGCTGGCACGCCGGATGGTGGAGCGGGGGGTGCGGTTTGTGCAACTCTATCACACGGACTGGGATCATCACGGAGGTCCGGGGCAGACGCTCGGCAAGGATTTGGAAAAAGTCGCGAAAGAGGTCGATCAGGCTTCCGCAGCTTTGGTTCTGGATCTGAAGCAACGAGGGTTGCTCGAGGATACGATCGTGGTGTGGGGAGGCGAATTCGGAAGGACGCCAATGGGGGAGACGCGTGACAATAAAGTCGGCGGACGCGATCACCACATTGACGCATTTACGATGTGGGTAGCCGGAGGAGGATTCCGTCCCGGCATGGTGTATGGAAAAACGGACGATTTTGGCTACGAGGTGGATGACGGGGCGATTCACGTTCACGATTTGCACGCGACGATTCTGCACCAGTTGGGCTTTGATCATGAACGGTTGACTCACCGTTTCCAGGGCCGGGATTTCCGGCTCACCGATGTGCACGGGCATGTTGTTCAGGATGTGCTGGTGTAGGTGAGTGATTCAAATTTCGTGGCGGGATTGTAATTGGTAATCCGCGCGATCGATTGCATGTTCTGGGCATGAGAGAACCTACTCACAGCAAAACGATCGGATATGTCCTCTGGATCTTCGGATTCACCGGGTCCCATCGATTTTATTTCGGGAAACCGATTACCGGCATCATCTGGCTTTGCACGGGCGGATTGCTGGGTATCGGCTGGATTGTCGACCTTTTCCTGATCCCGGGGATGGAGAGAAAAGCGGAGCTTCGCTACAAGGAGGGACCAATCGATTACTCGGTCGCCTGGATTCTTCAGACCTTCATCGGAGTGCTGGGGGTTCACCGGATGTATATGGGCAAATGGTTCACTGGAATCCTTTATCTTTGCACCGGCGGGCTGTTCGTTATCGGATGGGCCTATGATTTCTGCACCCTGAACACCCAGGTCAGCGAGCGGAATGCAGCGAAGACTCCGGCGTTCAAAGCGCCGGATTCCACCCTGATTGAGGGCTGATTTTCGCTTTGTTCCGGTAGACTTCACGACCCGGGGCGGCGCGAAGAAAGGGAAATTTCCGCTTTCGTTTCGGTCGAAACGGGGTGAACGAGTGCGCCACCCCAATAAGACCTATGGCTAAAAATTTCGAATTGGAAGGCACCCTCAAAGTTGTGAATGAAGTTCAAACCTTCGCGAGCGGATTCTCGAAGCGGGAATTCGTCGTGGAAGTGGCGGATGGAAACTATCCGCAGATGATCAAATTTGAGTGTATTAAGGAGAAAACTTCCCTGACTGACGGACTCAATACCGATGACCAGGTAAAGGTAACCTTTGATATTCGGGGAAATGAATACAACGGTCGCTACTATGTGAACCTCAATGCCTGGAAGTTGGAGAAGCTTGGCGGTGGAAACGCTGCCGCTCCGGCCGATGGGGGCTTTGGCGATCAGGGCGCCCCCCCTTCGCATCTGAGTGAGCCTCCGGCCGGTCAAGGGCAGGAAGGCGACGACGACATTCCTTTTTAGGAATTGGGAAAATTGAATCAGCGGGTAGGATCGCAAAACAAGGAAAACTATGTCTCAATCATCTTCTGGAAATCATCGGAATCGCGACGGTTCCCGTGGAAATTCTCAACGGAGAAATTCCGGTAACCGGAGACCGCAAGGCGGCGGTTACCGCAATAGAAATCAGGGAAACCGAAGCGGCGGTGGCAACCGGAGTAGAAGTCGCAGGCCCCGCCAGCCCCAATTGACGGGATTTCAGAAATTTCTCAAGGCGATCAGCTTTGGCCTGATCGATCCTGCGAAAAAAAAGAAACCTTCATCGCGGAAGCCGGCTGCCGGGAAATCAACTCCTTCCCAAAAGGGCCGCAATCGCAGGAAACCCGAAATCGTCGAGCCGACGACTCCGCGCCTGTATGTCGGAAACCTGAGCTACGATGTAACAGATGAGGAACTCACCGAAGTTTTTGCGGGTAGTGGCGCAGTAAAAGAGGCGTCTGTTGTCCGGCATGGGGGATCGGGACGTTCGAAAGGGTTCGCTTTCGTCGAGATGGGTTCACTCGAAGAGGCAAAAGCGGCCGTTTCTCAGCTCAACGACAAAGAGATTCAGGGACGGAGTATTTTCGTAACCGGTGCAAAGGCCAAAAAGCCACGTCCCGAGGGCGGTGATCGGCGTGACTCAAAATCTCGTACCCGTCGTGACGGTGAAGGACGGCGCGATTCGTCAGAAGGAGGTAGTCGACGCCGTCGTGAGCGCAAGCCCCGCGACCGGCGCGGAGGACGGGGAGACGGGGAGGAGAAAAAGCCAAGCCGTCAGGTTCGTCCTATCGAGGTCGAGAAAGTGGATACTCCGGTTTTGCTCGTTGCCAATGTAAATGCCGATGCGACTGATATCGACATTCAGGACCTTTTCGAAGACATCGGAACGGTCAATGGCCGGGAGTCGATGGGAAAAGGCGAAGACAAGGTGACAAGCGATCTCAAAGTCGAATTTTCTGAACTCGAAGGCGCGCAAAAAGCGGTGGAGCTACTTCACGGGAAATCCTTCATGGGGCATCAGCTCAAAGTGACGGCCTTCTCCGGAAAAGAAGCTGACAACGAATCTGCGACGCAAGCCGAAGAAAAGGTCGCTGAAGAAGCTGCTCCTGCTGCGGAAACAGAGATCAAGGTTGAAGAAAACCCTGTCGGGGAGTCGACTCCGGAAAGCACCGGATCGGATGACGAGGAATGGTCCCCTTCGGAAGAGGAGAAGTGAGCTAGCAAAGCCGAAAACAATTCTGCGGTAGACCGAAGCTCTCCCGGGCTTCAGGTTTGCTGCTGGAGTTACCTCATTTTTTCAGCTCCGCGAGCATCTCAAGCAGGTTTTCTGTGAGGATCACAGAAGCCTGTATCTCCATTTTACTGGTGCCCAGCCAGGTTTCGTAGCCTCCGAGCTCGTGCTGATGCGGCGGGGGGAGGTAACCAAAACCGCCGTTTGCCATCGCCACAACCATGGTTCGCTCGAATGGGCTTTTCTCTTTGAGTTCCAATCCGATCTCAACAAGCACTTCGAACGGGATCGCGACGATGGCCTGGTTACCAATCCGGATTGCCTGAATTGCGACGTCAGTGGAGTCAGGCCCTTCGTTGAGGCGGAGGGAGCGCATCGCGTAGTGAATCGCGAGGCGGGGTTCCTTTTCCAGTTCCTCACCCGTCATCTCGAGAATCCGTTTAGATTTTTTGATGGTCTCCTCGTCGGGTTTCCGGTTTTTCAAAGTGACGCGGCGTTCGACGATTCCCACAGGGAGGTCTGAGAGGTAATCCGCGTCCTTCACCGCCTTCCAGGCAGCGTCGGAGACTTTGGTGGCGACTTGCGTGATCTGCTCAAACGGTGCCCGGGGCGGACGTTTTCCGTGAAAATCGATATTGTTGATATCGCCGCTGGCGGCATTGGAAAGAATTGCGACGTATTCGTCAGGGGCGTTTCTTCCTCCGACTTTATACTTTGCGAGCTTGGCGAATTGTCCAAAATAGTCGGCCGAGACATTGCGGTTGGGGACTGCTCCGACGTAGTGCAGAGCGTAGTTGGCGAAAAGCCCCATGGGTTTGTTGCGCGCATTCCGGATCGCGATGACGGCGACTTCCGGATCGGTGGGCCCGGCCGGTTTCACGATGAGATTTCTCGGCGGATTCATTTTCACTTTGTCGATTTTGCCGAAGGGATTCGGGGGCATGCTTCCTTCCTCGAGATACCAGCGCCGGTTGTAGACCTCCGACGGTTCCTCGTGCGAGCCGAAGGCCATCTTTGCCGGTTCGAGTCTGTCGATGGCCGTTGTGATGGATTCTACGATTCCTTTGAAGGCATGATCGCGAAAGGCAACCTCAGCGGGCTCTTTGCTGGTCCCGTCGAGCGACGGGGCCGAATGCGTGTGAGTTCCCGAGACCAGCATTTCGGTGGTTTTCCAGCCACTTTTCTTTGCGGCTTCCGCCTTGATGGCATCCAGCTTGTCCTGCGAGATATAGAGAATGTCGACAACGGTCATGACAGCCCGGCCTTCCCCGTTGCGGAAAGCAAAAGAGCGGGCATGAAGCGGATCATGAGCGGCGTCGGTCGGCTTCGGATTGAAGGAGCCCCGCAAAGTGACCGGCCATTTCGGAGGAGTGATATCGACAGCGGCGAATCCGGCCTCGAGCTCTGCGAGAGTAGACGAGAGAAACAGGAGTGAAGTCGCGAAGATGACGGGCAGGGGGGACAACAGCGTGCGGTTCATTCCGTAATTTTGGGGGCAGGAGAGGAAACGGGTAAAGGAATTTTCCGGTCGCGATAGCGCCCTCTGCCAATGACCGGAGTGGGAACCGCGATTACACCATCGGCAATTTTGCTGGATTCATCTACGGTCATTGCAATGAAGCGCTTTTTACCCTCCGTCACTTCGTTTTTACTTTTCTGTCTTTCTGTCCCGGCTACTGGAGCGGACCGGCCTCACGTGGTTCTGGTGATGGCAGATGATCAGGGCTGGGGTGATATGGCCTACAATGGACATCCCGTCATCCAGACGCCGAATTTTGACGAAGCCGCTGCAAGCGGGATTCGCTTTGACCGCTTTTATGCAGCAGCACCTGTTTGCTCTCCGACCCGGGCAAGTGTCCTCACGGGAAGGAATCCGAATCGTCTCGGAGTGTACCAATGGGGATACCCCATTCGGAAAGAGGAAATTACCATTGCAGAAGTGCTCAGGGAAAACGGATACACCACCGGTCATTTTGGAAAATGGCATTTGGGTTCTGTTAGAAAAGATAGCGGATCGAAGCCCGGTGATCACGGTTTCGACCGGTGGATCAGCGCCCCGAATTTTTACGAAAATGGAGCGACGCTTTCGGATGAAGGGACAGCGGTGACATTTGAGGGGGTGGAAAGCTCTTTCATCGCCGTCAATTCAGCGGTGGACTGGATGAAGCAAGCTTTGAAAAAGGACCAGCCTGTTTTTGCGGTGATCTGGTTCGGCTCCCCTCACGCTCCTCACATTGCCGCTGACGAAGATGCGGAGCACTATGAGGGGCAGGAGGAAAAGCGGAAACACTTCTATGGGGAAATAACGGGGATGGATCGCGCCTACGGCAAGCTTCGGGAGGAACTCGATGCGATGGGTATTCGGGACAACACCATTCTGTGGTATTGCAGCGACAACGGAGCGTTGAAAGACGTTGGTGATACCGGAGGACACCGGGGCCACAAAGGAAAAGTCTACGACGGAGGATTGCTCGTTCCGTCGATTCTGGAATGGCCGGAGCGTTTTCCGGAACATCGGATTGTGGAGGCCCGGGGCAATACCTTTGATATTTTTCCGACCCTTATCGATGCCCTTGAAATCGATTGGAAAGCCCCGCATCAGATGGACGGGGAGAGTTTGCTTCCTCTCTTCGATGGCGGAGGAACGCGGAAGAAGCCGATGGGGTTTTGGAACACGGCCAAACGGGGAATTGGAACGCCGAGTGAAGAGTGGATGCAGGAGCTGAAGGCTGCTCAGGCAAAAGGGGAAGACCTTGCTCCGGACATGCGGATCGTTGCTGCGCAAAAACTGCCGCAGCCGCCGGAATCCATTGAAAGCCTGAAAGGTCATGCGGCATGGATTGACGGAGACTGGAAGCTGCACTGTATCAGGGGGAAGAAATCAAAAGAGCCGGTTTTCGAGCTCTACCACCTCGCGAGCGACCCGGCCGAAGAGAGGGACGTTGCCGGAGAAAATGCGGAGAAGGTTGCTGCGATGAGAAGGCAACTCGATGAGTGGATGGACTCGGTGGTTCGAAGTCTGAACGGGGAGGAGTATGGACGGTAGTTCGACCTTTTTCCTTTCCATTTGCAAATTCCTGCTTCGGCACGAATTTTCCGCTCACCGTAATCCATGAACCTACACCTCAGTAGCAAACGAATCGCCACGCCCGGCATGATTGTCGGCGCGCGTCCTGCCGTCGCGGGTTGGCTGATTGCTGTCTGCTAATCCTTGAGTGAGGTTTGATTCCGGTTTCGTTTTCTGTCAGTTCGACATCAACGTTTTCATCAGATCAGCCTCGCTGATCCGACCTTTCCGATGAAGACGCCACCTGACTCTTTTGATACCACTCCACTTGCCACGAATCGCCGCGGCATTGTCGTGATGGTGCTTTCCGTTCTCGGGTTCACGATCAATACCATTCTGCTCCGTTACCTTTCCGGAGAAGAACGGGGGATTCCCCCGGAAGTCCCATTGCTGTTCCGCGCTGTCGTTGGAATTGCGATTGTGCTCTTGGCTTTTCGCGGGCGACGCCCGACGCGCGTCGTTCCGGTTTTCCGCGAACCACTGCTCATCCTCCGGGGAATCATCGGTCTCCTGGGAACGGCCACCTACTACTGGACGGTTCCGAAGCTCGGGGCGGGCATGGCCACACTCATCTGCAATACCTATGTGATTTTTGCCTCGGTCATTGCGGTGCTGGCACTTGGCGAAAAACTGACCCGGGCACGTTTTCTCTGGCTCGTTGCGGCCTTTGTCGGGATTATTCTTCTCGTCGGACCGAATGCCAATGTCGAACAGTTTCAACTCGGTTTTTATGAGATTGTCGCGATTGTCGGGGCTGTGCTTGCTGCATGGGCGGTGGTATTGATCCGTCGGCTCGTTGCCGACCACTCGATCGGGACGATTTACCTGGCCCAGTGTGTCTGGATTACGTTGCCGATTGTGTTTTTGGCAGGACCTGAAATCCCCGGGCTCGGCGCGATCGACATTCTGCTGCTGACTGTTGCCGCCTGCGCGGCGGGGTTCGGTCAGCTCGCGATGAATGAAGGTTACCGGTGCCTGCCGGTTTCAACCGGCGCGTCCATACAGATGGCCTGGCCGGTGGCCTGCACATTTGCGGGATGGCAGCTCTTCGGCGAAACCTTGATTCCGCTTCAGATCGTTGGTGCTGTCTTGATTCTCGCCTCAATTTGGCGGATGTCCGTTTCCCCGCGCTGAGGTGGGGGAATCGGATCACGCCTCGCCCGGGACGAAATTCTGGGCGGCGAGTGCGGCGGCACCGTAGGCGCCGGCGAAGGCCTCGCGGTTCACAGGTTTGATCTCCGGGGCGGGAAAATAGTGATCAGTTAGGAAGTCGGAGCATTTTTGCCTGAGCAGGTTGAAGTACGTTTCGCCAATTTCATTGAAGGCACCCGCTATCACAACGAGTTCCGGATCGGAAAGCTGGACGAGCCGCGTCACGGTGTCCGCATGGAGATAGACAATTTCCTGCAGGACGCCGAGTTCTCTCGCTCCACCCTCCTGACAGGCTCTCACGAATGACTCCCACTCTTCCGCCGTCGTTTCATTTGCTATTCCGATGCTGCGGACTGTGGCCGTGTCCTCCAGCCAGGACCTTTCATCGCTGTCGGCACGGAGAACATTCCATCCGCGAATTTCGCCCGCCGTTTCGTGGCGGCCGCGAAGCAGTTTTCCATCGGAAATGATCGCAGCCGAAATACCTGTCCGGATACTCAGACAGACGAGGTTTTCGACTGTGTCCGGATTGCCGAGCCAGTACTCTCCGAGAGCGATGGTCCGGGTATTGTTTTCGATGCAGAGCCGGTCCGGAGTCAGCTCGAGCGCGGAGCAGAGGTCGACGTCTTCCCAGTCGCGAATGTAGGGGTAACCGAGTGCGGTGCGTGACTCCTGCTCCACTCGTCCCGGAACACCGATTCCATATCCGAGGACAGGAGCGGGAGCTTTGGCGTGGTGCTCCTGAAGAGTGTCCTGCAGCGCGGAAAGAACGCTTTTCCGAGTGGGACATTTTCCCAGTGAAATCCGTTTTTCAGAAATGGCATTCTGTGCGAAATCCACGAGCGCGACATAGAGATAGCGCGCGTCGAAATCGATTCCGAGAAAGCAGCCGTGCTCTCCAACAAGATCGAGAAAGCGCTTGGGTCGGCCGGCGCCGGAGCGTTCTTCGAGTCCCTTTTCGCGCAGCAGGCCCCGTTCAATCAGACTGTCGACCCGCCGGCCCGCAGTAGAGCGGGCCACCTCAAGCCGGTCGGCCAGATCCCGGCGCGAAATCTCACTCGATTTCCGGATCTCCCGCAGCAGGAGGCTCTCCAGCGTGGAAGGATCCATCGGGGTGGGGAGTTGCTCCTTTTACTCGGGAAGCTCTTGCCCTTTTGTTTCGGGAAGGAACAGAATAATGATCGCACCAAGAAGGAAGAAACCGCCGAGATAGGTGACTGCAGTCGGCAATGCCATTGAGGCTTTCATGCTACCGGAGAGCCCGAGAATGGT
>JAKSBG010000029.1 GCA_022361255.1 Verrucomicrobiales bacterium | reverse complement strand
TTCAAGTCCCGTATTGTTCACCAAGAACGCAAAGTTCGCGTCCACGAAGGTCAGGAAAATGGCTTAATCCCTGTTCGGCATCGCCGAAAACAGGGTCCAATGGAGTCCGCAAGACTCCTGCGGATTGACGGAAAACCGCACGTTGAGGGTAGCCCCTCTTTACGGTCCGGCAGGATCGACGGTAGGTCGCACGTCGAGTAGTGATCTTCGAATGGGTGTAATGCCACATCCGGAAACAAAGGCAGTCATGCAGAGATACAACATGTGGGACCCATAGTTCCCTGTGTTGTGGAATGAACCGGGAAGGCGGGGCGGCAGCCCTGCGATAATCCGGTGCAAGACTCTGCGTCGACAGGTGTCCTTCTCAGCCTGTCGCCCCACAGCGGCGCTTGCCGCTGCAAAAGGTGGGAAGGTGAAAAGTAAAAGGTCCGATCCTCGAATGATGGATTTTGGCGACGACTTTTCACTTTCCCACTTTTTACCTTTCACTCCGGCAACGCCGGAAAACGCGATGAGGTCGAAGCAGTCGAGACGGGTGCCTTGGGAGCACCAGAAAGCCAGGGCGGGTCTGGCCATCGCGACCAATTTCAATACCAGGGAAGACGCTGGTTTTCTTGTCGGGTCTCATAAGCCTGACTACGCGGGTTCAGCCGAGCGTAGCGAATCAATTCCCGCCCCTGGAACTTACAAGAGGTGCTGTTCCTGTCAGCGGTCTGTAAAACCGCCGTCCCGAAAACAAGTCAGGAAGTTGACGAGTGGAGCGTTACCACCAGCACCTACCATTTTTCAATGGCCCATAGTGAAACAGTATCACGCCGGCGGGGCCGTCCCTACGGATTGTTACTCCGGAATTCATGGGGCGGAACCATGTGGGTCAGTTTTCAATGGAAGGTTAAGCCGAGAATAATAGGTCTAACGGCAGCTGTCTTGAAAACAGCCAGTCCTTCAAAGGGCGTGCAGGTTCGAGTCCTGTGCCTTCCGTAATTTCCTACCGTAGCTCAACAGTAGAGCACTCGACCGATAATCGTGGGGTTGCGGGTGCAAATCCTGCCGGTAGGACCAATTTCCAGCAGCCTAGCTGAGACAGATTAGCGCGTCGTTGAAGGCGATGAGAGGTCGGTGCGATACCGACGGCTGCCAGAATTTCAACCAGGCCCCATTGATGTAAAAGTAGCCTGCCTGTCTGTCGAACAGGATGAGTCGGAGCATTACCGGCATGGGGCGCCTATTTTCCTCCGAAGCATTAATAGTGATGCACCGGACTTTTAATCCGGGCAAGAAGGGGCAGTACCTTCCGGGGGGACCAAATTTATTAAACATTCAACTCTGAACGTTCAACGTTGAAAGTTCGATGTTGAACGTTCTTCAGCAAATCCCAGTCGTAGTGTAATCAGTAGCATTCTACCCTGTGAAGGTAGCGGTGCGGGTGCAAATCCCGTCGACCGGATTTACGGCCTCTGACCGGAGCTAGTGAACCGGCTTGCCTGCAAAGCATTGTTCGGTGGGTGCGATCCCCACAGAGGCCTTCATTTTCTAATACGCGTTGTTGGTCCAAAAGTAAGATGCCGGTCTTCCAAACCGGAGAAGTCGGAGCATTACCGACACGACGCACCAATTTCAAATGCCGGTGTGGCAGACAATTGCGCCGATCTTGTAAATCGGAACATGCGGGTGCAAATCCTGTCACCGGCCCCAAAGCCTACGTAGCCCAACTGGCAGAGGCGTCGCGTCGAGAGCGCGAAGGTTGTGAGTTCAAATCTCGCCGTAGGTAGATTTTCTCTGGAGTGCGACTCCCGGAGTGCGACTCCCGGAGTGTAGCTCAATTGGTAGAGCAGCCGATTTATATTCGGTAAGTGCCAGATAAGCCGCAGGTTGTAAATGGCCACCTGTTTGTAACAGGATTTCATTTCGCGGAGCGCTTGCCCCATAGATGCGAAGCATCAATTCGATCCCTGCCACTCCGATCTCATATGGGCGCTTAGTTTAAAAGTAGAACGTCAGCCTGAGCTGCGAGTCTCTTACAAAGAGAAAGCGGGGGAGCCGGAGTGCCGGTTCACCATTACCTCCAGTGCCTACTTATTCTCAGCGGCATTCGTCCAGAAGCAAGATGCGGGCTTGCCAAGTCCGAGACCCCGGGGCAGTACCGGGATGCCGCATTTTTTCCTATACCCGATGATCCCTCAGTGGTGTTCTAAGCCACAGGCAAAAAACAGAGGGGTAGAGCCAAGGGGTGCAACTCCTCCATCGGGTTCCATCAATTGCCTTCGTAGCTCAGCGGAAGAGCGGGAGTCTTCGAAACTCAGGGTCGCAGGTTCAAATCCTGCCGGAGGTATTTCATCGAGGCCGTGTAGCCCAACTAGCAGAGGCACCCGACTTAAAATCGGCACAGTGCAGGTGCGCGCCGAGCATCGCGAGACAGATGCCGCAAGGCACCCAACGGGTGAGCGAAGCGAGTCTAACCCTGTCACGGCTATATTTTCAAGGAGCTTTCGACCGGACAAGCGTGCCGGCTTCGTTTGCTAAACGAATGGTTCCTCATCAGGAATAGGGTGCAAGTCCCTGGAGCTCCACTTTCTACCTTCGTAGCTCAGCTGAAGAGCGGGAGTCTTCGAAACTCACGGTCGCAGGTTCAAATCCTGCCGGAGGTATTTTTTTCCAAACGCCCATGTAGTCCAACTAGCAGAGACACCGGTCTCAGAAACCGGAGGTTGCGGGTGCAAGTCCTGCCGTGGGTACTCATTTCAAAAACCAGGGAAGGTGCTGGCTTCCTCACCGGGTCTCATAAGCCCGGGTACGCGGGTTCAATTCCCGCCCCTGGAACTATTCAACTCTGAACGTTCAACGTTGAATGTTGAGCGTTCAACGTTTTCTACGTCCCTGTAGTGTAGTGGATCAGCACATCTGACTTTCTATCAGGTAGCCCGGGTTCGAATCCCGGCTGGGATGCCAATTTTCAAATGATTCAGCAGTGAGGCATGGAGATACTTCGGTTTAGATCCGCGAGGTCGCAGGTTCGAGTCCTGCTCTCCCGATTCCGGGAGATAGCTCAGTGGTAGAGCGCGTATACGCTCCCGCCAATTGTTCTCTGAATCGCCATTTTTAATTCCCGATTAGCATAAACAGTTAGTGCACCGGACTTTGACTCCGGGGATCACGGTGCAAATCCGTGCTCGGGTGCCAATTTCGAAGCAGTGAGGAACGGGGATACTTCGTAAAACAACGAACCACCCTGTTAAGGTGGTGCCGAAAGGCACTTCTCCCCCGTCCGTTTTTCTCTTCGATCCCATTTGGGGCAGCGACCTAATGAGATACTTCGCCCGCGTTATGGGCTCCATCCAACTGCCTGATCCGGATGCGAGTTGGCAGCGCATCACAAAGTGAGGAACCCGGCGAAAGCCGAGGAATAGGTTCGACTCCTATCGACGCTCATCAGGACTTTTCTCCCCAAACTCTTTCACTGCCGATGAACGGCATTGAACTAACAAACCCACAACCACCGGAAGGAGGTGACGAACAAACTATGAAATTCAATCAACTACTCAAACGACAATCCAAATCACCGGATACGACCAACCTTGCCGGAGGGCAGGCTCACAAGCAATCCGAGAAGCTCGAGCTGGTCACTATCCTGCTGACAAGTTTTCTCGAAAATCAGTTCTACCGAAGCGGGAACGATACCGCGAAACGGCTGACCGACCTGGTTTCCCGGATCCCGGATAAGAAGTTCGTCGCCAAAGCGGCTCTCTACGCCCGGCGGGAAGCAGGGATGCGATCCGTGTCTCATCTCGTCGCCGGTGAACTCGCTCATTCGGTGAAAGGACAGGAGTGGACAAAACGATTCTTCGACCGTGTCGTTTACCGGCCGGATGACGTCCTCGAAATCCTCGCCTACTGCCTTGCGGTATACGGAAAGCCAGTTCCCAACGCGTTGAAAAAAGGCCTCGGCTCAGCCCTCGCCCGGTTCGATGCGCATCAGTTGGCGAAGTACCGACGAGACAGCGCAACGCTGAAACTGGTCGATGCGGTGAACCTGGTTCACCCGCCTCATACCGAGGCGCTGCGAAAACTCGTCGATGGAAGCCTTACCCCGGCTAACACGTGGGAAACGCAACTCACGCGAGCTGGACAGGAAGCTGAAACCGATGCGCAAAAGGACCGCTTCAAATCAGAAGTATGGTCCCGACTCATCAACGAGCGGAAGATCGGATACTTCGCGCTCCTGCGTAACCTGCGAAACATCGCAGAGCAGGCTCCGCGAATGATTGATCAGGCAGTCGAAATGCTGACGGATGAAAATCTCATCCGCAAATCACTCGTCCTGCCGTTCCGTTTCCGATCGGCTCTGGATGCGCTCGAGGCTTCTGATGTCCCGCGTCAGCGGCGTCAGAAACTCGTCCGTGCTCTCAACAGGGCGGCAGACCTGTCGCTCATCAACGTGCCACGCTTCGGCGGACGCACGCTGATCGCGATGGATTGCTCCGGCTCCATGATCGGGAAGCCCATGAAAGTCGGATCGCTCTTTGCATCCGTTCTTTTCCGGGCCAACGACGCCGACCTCATGCTCTTCAGCGGCGACGCGCGCTACGTCAACCTCAACTCGGATGACGGAGTTCTCTCGATCGCTCAACGCATCGAGGAAAAGGCAGAATGGAGCGGAACCAACTTCCACGCCGTTTTCCAGCGAGCCAACCAGGCCTACGACCGTGTTGTGATTCTGTCCGACATGCAGGCCTGGATGGGGCACTGGACGCCGAAAGAGGCTTTCCAGCGCTTCGCGCAGAAAGTCGGAAAGCGTCCGCGAGTTTACTCGTTTGATCTCGCCGGATACGGAACGCTCCAATTTCCGGAGAAAGAAGTCTATGCACTCGCCGGAATTTCGGACAAAACGATGGAGACGATGAAATTTCTCGAAGAAGACAAACAGGCACTCCTTCGAGAAATCGAATCCATCAAACTCTAACATTTGTGCCAAAAGGGAGCTCCCGCGAATCATCTCGCGGGCCTCCCGTCTTGTAGGAAAGGAGGCGGCGGGTCGGTGCGTGCCATTGGGCGCGCCCGGCCCGTCATCTTCCCCAAAAAAATTACATTTCAGAATTGTAACGAAACCGAATTTTGAACTAAAACCATCAACGTCCAATCTCACACGTCATGAGCTCTTCCATCCTGAATCAGAACATCGTTCTGGTCTTGAACCGGAACTGGCAGGCCATCAATACGCGGACTCCTGCCGAGGCATTCTGCCAAATGGCTACCGACACCGCCACCGCACTCGATATTCAAGGGAACGACTGCCGGTATGCCGGCCAGATGGTGCCCACCAAATGGGAAGACTGGCAAAAGCTCCCCGTTCGGAAAGGCGATGCCAGTATCGGAACTTCCCGAGGTTCGATTCGGGTTCCAACTGTAATCGTCGTCGCGAATTTCGCGAAAGTGCCGAAGAAGCGCCCCAAGTTCAATTCCCGCAACATCTGGGAACGGGACGGAGGTCGGTGCCAGTACACCGGTCGTAACCTGCGACCGGGAGAAGGCAATATCGATCACGTCGTTCCGCGCTCCCGCGGCGGCGCTACCGACTGGGAAAACTGCGTTCTCGCATCGCGGGACGTGAACTCCCGGAAAGCCGACCGAACCCCGGAAGAAGCCGGCATGAAACTGCTCCAGCAGCCAAAGACTCCGGCAGAAGTGCCCGTCACGATGCTGCTCCGCAACGTGCACGACATCGCGGACTGGGATCCCTTTCTGCCGAACTAGCGAAGCTCGGCATCTGGAACATTGGCGAAAGAAAACGCATTCCGAGGTCACAGACCTCAGCTACAGTATGCCTCGCTGTAGCTGGCCTCTTTGAGGCCGGAATGCGTGCTCTTTCATTTTACACCCTTTTAGAAACTTTCTCTGTCGTGCGGCCTGAAAGGATTCCCGGAAAGGTCCCGCCCATTGGCAGGAAACACTGGATAGCTCAGTGGTTAGAGCAGCAGACTCATCATCTGTTCGTCGTCGGTTCGACTCCGACTCCACCTGGTCTTTTCAACCAGATTCAACAATCGCCCTCCCCTTTCCGGTCAGTGCGACTCTCCGGAGTTGCGCAACTGCGACAAGGCCCTGCGAGTTCGCTCCCTCCTTTTCATCCGGACGGAATCTTCGGAATCCCGACGCAGGAAAGTGAAAGCGCAACTCCCGCCATTCGAGCAGTGACCGGGAAGGGCACGGGGCCCAATCTCAGCCCCTTTTCAAAGAACGAACACCGAAATCTCTCCATGGACTCCCGTTGAAAATCCAACCCTAACAAAACCATGGAAACTGCAATCGCAATCATCACCATCACAGCAGCCGTAATCCTCTGGGCTCTTGCGGCCAAACTGATCCGTGAGTCTGTCGAGACAGTCACGATCTGGGATTACCAGACCGGACTGCATTTCAAAGACGGGCGCTACATCGAGTCCCTTGATTCGGGCAAACACCGACTCTGGGGTCGCGGACATTCCGTCGTGATCTACGACAACCGGATCGCCGAACTCGTCGTCCAGGGACAGGAATTGATCACGGCCGACAGCGCGACGGTAAAACTCACCGCAGTCGCCCAATGGAGAATTGTAGAAGCCGCGAAATTTCACATCGCTGTGGACAACGCCCATCAGGCCCTCTACACCCGCATTCAGCTGGCAATGAGACGCGTGATGGGCGGACTCGATCTCGATGGCGTCATCGGGCAGAAAACCGATTTCGGAAAAGCTCTGCTCAATGAAGTGAAAACCGACACGCTCGAAGAACTCGGAGTCGAAGTTCTTCGCATCGAAATCCGCGATGTGATGCTGTCCGGCGAGCTGAAAAGCGCCTACGCGGGAGTCATCACGGCACGAAAAGAAGCTCAGGCCCACCAGGAGCGCGCTCGCGGTGATGCCGCCGCCCTGCGGACCATGGCCAACGCGGCCCGGGCATTCGAAAACAATCCCGACCTGCTACGACTGCGCTATCTCGAAACGTTGAAAGAAGCCGGCAAAGCTGCGGGATTGACCGAAGAGCTTGCGGAGCAATTGGCCATAGCCACAGTTTGCGGAGCTGGTGAATTGATGCACCAGTCCGGAGAGGACCCGGCGATTTTGCGTCAGAACGTCACCAGCCCTAACGGGACGACTGCGGC
>JAKSBG010000030.1 GCA_022361255.1 Verrucomicrobiales bacterium | reverse complement strand
GGAAACGGGATCATCAATGGGGGAATCAAGAAGATGAAACCAAAGATCGCACTTTCCGATCAGCATTAGCAGCGGTGTGTCGATGCGATCATTGGCATCGACATTCAGTTCCGACATAATCCGGTTCCGCATTTCTGCGATGATGTTGTCCTGGCGATTTAATTTCAGGAACTTCTCATCAATCAATTGCGGATCCGATTTATCTTTCAACATTTTCCGGAACCGAACGTTGGATGCGGGGTCATACAGGAAAAGAATCGCTTCTGAACTGGCGAGGTGTTGGGTGCTGTCGATGTCACTCGACTCGCTGCTTTCTGACCTTTCTGCCGGTTCGAACTGCTCACCTGCATTGTCATAGAAAACCAGATGAAGAGTCTTCTCTCTGCCTGTGTCAGCGCCGAATGGACTGACCAGGTAAGTAAAAGGTTTCGGCAACTTTACCTGCCGCCCTTCCTTTTCCCAGGTGCGAAACATTTCACCGCCGGGAACCGTTTTATCCAGTGCGATGTCGACAGGATTGGAGGAATCACTGAAAAGCTTCGCGCGCATGTCGCTCACGATCGCGTTACCCGACGCATCTGAATCTTTGAACGCGAGACCAAAGGAACGGGGAAGCGCCTCCTCCATTTCATTGATCATGCTCGTAAGGAAGTAACTCTTCCCGGCTGACGGAGCCCCGACAATGGAGATTATGTAGGTGCGAAGATCGAGGAATTGGGGAGGGAGCCGCGATTTGCAAACGGGACAGGCCATGTCCGAGCAGCGGTTACCCATCCCGTCGACGGCCCGGCCCAGTTCATCGAAGGAGGTCGGAAAGAACCGTAGAGGGAAGTCTTCTCCAAGGTCGGGATCACGCAGCGAGGGATGCCGGGCGATCCACATTACGTCCCCGCGATCGAAATGTTGCCAGCAGTGAGGGCAGGTGAATTCACCGCTAATCGTATTGATTTCCACAGCACTACCGGGGACCGGCGGGTTTTCCGGCAGAAGGGATTGATTTCGACTTCCGCTCCCCTTGTCCGAAGCGGGGGGCAGCGGAATGGAAATGGTTTCGGAATTCCCGGCCGAGGGGGCCGCTCCCGGCGAGGAAGCGGGCGGCTGGGAAGGAAGGTCGGGAAATACGTCTCTCAAATAAAAAGCCTGCGTAGCGCCTTCGATTGTTGTGATCGTTTCATCCGGGACCAGGCGATGATCCTGTGCAAAATCAGGAATTTCCTGGAAGGGGACGGAGCCAACAATTCGAGCCTGATTCAGATCCTGAAGAATCCAACGCTGAAAATTGAGTGCGCGAATCCACTTGTCCATTTCTCTGTCACCCCGGAGAAGCAAAAACTGACTGCCGGTCTTGATTGAATAGTCGGTTGAAGGATCAAGAGCCTGGGGTGCCGACATTTCCACTCCGTTGAGCAGGACGGTTTCATCCGGCTTCGTTTTGTGGATGGAAACGCTTCCATTCTTCGCCTTTTGGAGGTGGCATGCTCCCGCCTGTCCGACGTTGCAGGGAAATTCCGCGACATCGTAGCGATGCATGCCGACGCAATCTACAAAACACCAGTCGATCTCTTCGCGTTTTCCGAAACCTAAATTCATTGTTAATTTGATTCTCTTAGAGTGCTCTGGTCACTGCAAGAAAATACCCTGCGAAGATCAGCCCGAAGCCGTATTCTTTCCGGAGGTCCACCGCCAAAGTGCGACAAGGAGGCTGCCGATGAGGCAGTGGTACACCGCGCTGATAGCACAAGGTACCGGCGCAACGGTTCCGGGAAAATGATCTTTTGCCAAAGTCGCGCCCAATCCAGAGTTCTGCATACCCACTTCAATTGATATTGTTCGAGCATTTTCCTCAGTCAGGTGAAACAGCTTCGCAACCAGATACCCAATGCCGAATCCTCCGAGATGAAGCAGGAAAGGGGCAGCCAGAAGTCTCCATCCGGAACCGAGAATGACTTCCCGCTGCTGACCAATGATACTGGCGACGATCAGGACGATCGCGACCACAGAAATAAACGGGGAAAAAGGACTGATTTTCTTGCCGACTTTGGGGAAATATTGGTTCAGAACCAATCCCATCATAACCGGAATGAGGACGACTTTCACCGTGCTTAGAAATAGTCCGTAAGCATCAACTTCGACCAGAGTTCCCGCATACAGTTTTGTCAGTAAGGGGGTCAGCAATATAGCTGCGAAGGTTGAGGTTACCGTCATCATCACCGACAGAGCCACATTTGCCCTCGCTAAAAAAGCGACCACATTCGAAGCGGTTCCGCCGGGGCAACAGGCTACTAGAATCAGTCCTACTGCAAGCATCGGATTCATCTCGTCGAGAGAAAGACTTTTTCCGATTATCCATCCCAGGAAAGGCATTACTGCAAACTGACAAAACAATCCGATCACTCCCGCCTTTGGTAGATGAATCACATCCCGAAAGTCTTCGAACGTAAGGGTAAGCCCCATCCCCAGCATGATGAGTCCGAGCCCATACCGGATAAAATCTCCCTGAAACCAGGTAAACCATTCGGGATGGAACAGAGCCAGACCGCTGCAAGCAGCAATCCAAAGGGGAAAAGCATTGGTGAGCTGTGCGAAAAGTTTGCTCATTCACGAATCACAGAACATTTCGAATCACCCCGCTCAAGACAAAAGTTGTGTTCTTATCGAGGATCGACCCTGGCGGGTCGTGGACTCTCTCCGGTTCAGCTAAATCCTTGAACGGGGGACCTTTCCGTCCAGAAAACATTGTGTCATCGAAGCTTTTCCCCCTTGCGTACAGGGCCTGCGCCCCTACGTTCCGCGAAAATTCCCCATTATTTTTATGAGCACACGCAGAGTTCTTGTCGCAGATCCCATTGCTGAACGCGGGATCGAACTTCTTCAGGAAGCCGAAGGCATCGAGGTCGATATTCGCACCGATATCGGGGCGACGGCTGACCGCGCGGAGCAGGAGAAAATGCTGGTCGAGCTGATTCCGAATTACGAGGGATTGATCGTCCGTTCCGGGGCACAGGCAACGGCAGCGGTGATCGAGGCAGGATCCGGGACTTTGCGGGCCATCGGGCGTGCCGGGGTCGGGGTCGACAATATCGACATTCCGGTTGCAACCAAGCACGGCGTCGTCGTGATGAACACACCTGCCGGAAACACGATTTCCACTGCTGAGCACGCTTTTACTTTGATGATGTCGCTCGCACGGCACATTCCTCAGGGGCACCAGTCGGTCGTCGAAGGTCGTTTCAAGGAAGGTCGCAAGGCTTACAAAGGCGTCGAGCTTTACAACAAAACGCTCGCGATTCTCGGGATGGGAAGAATCGGTGGCGAATTTGCCCGTCGCGCCATGGGGTTTGGAATGCGAGTGC
>JAKSBG010000098.1 GCA_022361255.1 Verrucomicrobiales bacterium | reverse complement strand
GCTGATCGCGCCCAAGAGTTCATATCGACGGCGCGGTTTGGCACCTCGATGTCGGCTCGTCGCATCCTGGGGCTGGAGAAGGTCCCAAGGGTCCGGCTGTTCGCCGGTTAAAGCGGCACGCGAGCTGGGTTCAGAACGTCGCGAGACAGTTCGGTCCTCTATCCTCTGTGGGCGTAGGAGAGTTGAGGGGTTCATTTCCTAGTACGAGAGGACCGGAAATGACGCACCTCTGGTGTTCCAGTTGTTCTGTCAAGGGCACGGCTGGGTAGCTAAGTGCGGACTAGATAAGCGCTGAAAGCATCTAAGCGTCAAGCTATTCCCAAGATAAACTCTCCCTGAAGGATCGTTGAAGACTACAACGTCGATAGGCTGCAGGTGTAAGTGTAGTAATACATTCAGCCGAGCAGTACTAATCATCCGTTTGGCTTGTTTCAGCCAACCTGTCTTAAGTTTGTTTTTGTTTCTTTTTTATGCAGTTGTCAGAGATTGACTCTTTTCTCAGACGAGCGAGGCAAATGTCTCCAGAGGTCTGACCCCGGCATCATGTCGGGATCAGGACTCTGGTGGCCATAGCACAGTGGAACCACCCGGTCCCATTCCGAACCCGGAAGTGAAACGCTGTAGCGCCGATGGTAGTGTGGCGAAAGGCCATGTGAGAGTAGGTCGCCGCCAGGTTATTCTAATTAACCGCCCTGGAAACAGGGCGGTTTTTTTGTGTCCCGGTTTCCCGCGGTGTTTATTTCACCGTTCCAGTAGACCGCAGGATGGGGGCTCGCTAAATTTTGAGAATGTCCCGGTGATCTGGCAGGTGTTTTGCAGGCTTCCGCGTCCTCAAGGGCGAGGAACCAGTGCTCGTTGAGCCATTGATTCCCGATCATTCCATTGAAGCTTCCCGCGAAAGTGTTTTGTACTGGCTTCCCGGTCTGAATGAATTGGTGCTCAACACGTTTTTACCGGCCTGGCGATGCAATGCCTTGCTGATGGAATCAGGCGCATTGCCGGTGATGATCCACTTTGGATCTGCCCGAGCTTCCACGATGCGTTCGAGTACGCGGCAGACGCGATGTCTACCCATGTTGTGTCGACATTGATAGCGAGACATTCGGGGGGGATCATCAATGATGTGGATCCAGCATCTATCGACGGGCTGATCGCTCATGAATTCCATCGATCAGCGATGGGTACAAAGATCGGTTGGCTCGCGCTACACGTTCCGCCACGGGGCCGCCGTGCGCTTCCTGCGCATCGGAACGTGAAGGTCTTCCTTCCGGTAGACTCTTTAGATCCGCTTGGGATTTTCGGTAAATCCGTCTCGGCGCTAATTGATGGTGAGGATTCGGCGGCCTCCATCTTATTCGTTTTGCTGCCGCCTCCTTTAATGCAACCCGGAGGGCTTCGGCTTGTAGCAGAAACTGCTCATGCTGTGATCTTGATCAGCTCACTGGCTCGGCGGAAGCTTATCGTATGCTCTTTGTGTGCATGCTGTACTGCCTCTCGCTTTGCTGCAGGCGTCTCCACTTTCATGTCATTCAATACCTCGATGCCAATAGCCTGGTCAACGGCCAGCCTTTTCTAACAGCGATTTTCTTTTTCCGATTGGTTGAGATGTTTCGCATCGGAAAACTCCATGTCCTAGATACCTCGACTTCCAGTGGTAGAAGGTCTGTTCGCTGATGCCATGTTTACGAACAAGGTCCGCTGTGCTCAGGC
>JAKSBG010000286.1 GCA_022361255.1 Verrucomicrobiales bacterium | reverse complement strand
CGGATGCCGTTTCCGATTTCAAAGTAGCTCGCGCGGCATCGTCAGCTGCAGCAGCTTCCTTTGCTTTTGCTTCGGAGAGTTCTTTGGCTGCGGCATTCGCTTCCGCCTTTGCTGCATTCACCTTTTCCGGATAAGCCTCCAAGAGCTTCTTCAGTCTTTGGTGTTCGGCGGCAGTGCGTTTTGCCGCTTCGGGATTGCGGGCATATTTTCGATTTCCGACTCCCCGAAAGACAAACTGATAGGTTCCCGGAGCGACATCAAAGTTCCGGCTCGCCGAAAAAGGAAATTTCAGGACCGCCTCCTTCGCATTCTCCGGAATAGCGACTTTGGGAGGGCTGCGGTGAAGCCCGGGAAATCCGTGAACGTCCACCTGCAGGTTTCCGCTCCGATTGCCGTCATCCGTGAGGAGGATGGGAATTTCCAGCGTCCCGCCTTCCGTTACTTCGTACACTTTGTCCTCTTTGGGAGCCACCCGCGTGCACTCGACCTCTGCTTCGACAACCGACAGGACTGTTTCCATATCGAGTCTTGACCGGATCTGGGTGGCATTTCCAAACACCCGGGTTCCCCAAATAATGGAGGCGGGACGTGCAATACCGGTCACATTTTTACCTCCCACTTCCGCCGTGCCAACGAGATCGATCGTCCCGCTCCAGGCTTTCGCATCGGGAGTTGCCCACAAGGTCAGAAATCCCTGCCTCGATTTCCCTGACAGCACAAGCGGCTTTGCCGTGACTCCGGGTGGCAGGCCTTTTGCTGTCACCGTGATATCGCCCTCGAATCCATCATTCCGAAAGGCCATGATCCGATAAACCATCGATCCTCCGCGCCGCAACAGGGGCGAAGCGGGGAACGCGTCATTGTTAATCGTTTTCGTCAACTCCGTCCCGGCAAGAAGCTGAAATCCGTGCTGCGCTTCGCGAACCGCGAGCCGGTAGCGATGAGCAACACTGCCCCCGGCGCTCTGATTGATAACTGTGACCCGGTACTGGGCGTCCGCGTCGGCCGTGAAACTCAGGGCCGGATCATAAGAGTCTGCATTCAGATCGTCGAAAGTGTCGAGCCCGTAGAAGCTCTCCAGGTCATCAACTTCGGCGACCTTGGTGAAGACTTCCCTGCCCTCCGCATCCTTTGTCACCTTCTCCACCAGCACGACCGGATCGACGACCGAACCCAACCGGTGGGAAATCACCTCGATCCAGTAGGTTTGTCCCTTCTTAGCCGCAAAGCGAAAGGTATCACTGTCACCCGGTTCATCGAAGCGGCCGGCTACCTCAGCGGGGACATCGATTTTCTGCTCCTCCACCGCCGCGTCTTCCAGTGTGACCGGGGCCGTGGCGAATCCGATTTTGACTTTGTTCGATCCGTCAACTCCATCGACAAAAGCAGGCAGGATTCCCTGACGGGGAATCGCCGAATCAAAGCCCGGATGCGTTGCGACTTCAGCCGGAACCTGAATTGATTTTTCCACCGTTTCGAGTGGCTTCCCCTTCCATTTCCAGCCGTCGCCCATCGAGCCTTCCGGGAGGTTGCGCCCGAAAAAAGTAAAGTTCCGTGCCTTGCCCGGTTCCCCCGCCGGAGGAAATACAAAATCAACGTGAGGCCGGGTGCTGATCTGCAGGTAGTAAAAATAGTCGCGTCCGCCTTTATAGAGAGAATCACTGAGGGAAAGGAAATACGTTCCATCCGAGGGAGCCGTAAAATCAACGAACGGATCTCGGCCGAAATGGTGGCGACTGCTTTCCAACTCCCTCCCCGCTTCATCGGAAACAGCGAGCAGAACATCTGCTTTGGAATCCAGTTGCTCCGCCGTCAAATGAATGAGAAGGCGCTGCCCCTTCTTTGCCGCGAACTGATACCAGTCAAACTTGCCGTTGTCCAAAGTGCCGAGAAGTCCGGCATCAATTGCCAGAGGAAGCGCTGTTTCCCGGGTCGAGTGATCCCCCTCCTCTACCACCTCCGTCGCGTCAGCCGGCAGAACCAGGAAAGGACGTGCTGTGGAAAGACCCAGGTATCCCTTCGAGCGCACCTCATAAACGCCGGGTTCGATATCGGCCGGAATCGTCACCGTAAACCGGTCTTTCACGGCGCGCGCCTCCGGGTGAAATTCATCCGCCGGCAGCATGACCGGCTTTCCCGTAATTTTCGGATGGGAGAAGCGCAGCAGCTCCGCTTCGTCGAGCTCTTTGCCATTGATTTTCACCTCGACCGTCGATCCCGCTTTCGCAACGGCGGGGGACACAGTGAGCAGATCCGGGTTCGGGAGAAAGGCATTTGCTGTCCCGGAGAAAGCGAATGCAACGAAAATACCGACGAAAGCGGAGAGCATTCGCGCGGAGATCCCCGGCGACAGCTGTTTCAGAATTCCTGCTGTCAGACTGCATTCGCGGTCAGGACAGAGCCTGCCCCTCCACGCGCTTCCGCGCGGATATTGCTGGTCGGATTTGGCCATAATTTTATCGCACAAACATGAACTCTTTCGTGTTCAGCAAAACCCAGACGATATCCTCGAAGGCCTCCTTTTCAGCCTGCTCTGCCGGCAAAGCCTTCGGATCGGCTTTCGATTGCTCACGCTTCTTTTTCAGATGAGCGAGACCGATCGCGAGTTCTTCCGGCGCCGGCTTGCGGCTGAGGCCATGAATATACAGTTCGGTAATTCGCTCTTCGTCACTGCGCTCTTTGTCCTTCGCCAGGGTGGCGGCACGACCGTTTCCGGCCGTGAGCTTGGCCTGAATTTTATCGGAGTTCAGCAGGTGCAGACTCTGCCCGAGATTTGCCTCCCCTTTTCTCTCGCATTCGCAGGCCGTATCCATTGCCGGACGACCGAACATGGTGAGAAATTCCGACTCGGTCGTTCCTTTCTCATTGGGAAGAGCCACAGCTCGAACGCCGGCGGGTTGTCGGGTGAAAGAATTTTTCGCCCAGGTCACATCATTGATCGAATCGAGCAGCAGCTCCGCCGTCATCCGCTTCGGATAGTAGCGGGCGAAATTCTGTTCATCCGCCTGATTCACTCCGTTCGGTTCGGAGCTGAGTTGATAGGTTCGACTGTTGCAGATCGTGCGAATGAGCTGCTTCAAATCAAAGCCGCTGTCTGCGAAAGATGCGGCCAGCTCTTCGAGCAACTCCGGATGCGTCGCCGGATTCGTTGGCCGGATGTCATCCTCCGGCTCGACCAGCCCGCGGCTGAAGAAATGCTTCCAGTAACGATTGACGAGGACGCGGGGGAAATAGGGATTCTCGCTGGAACGCATCCACTTCGCCAGCTCGAAACGGGGATCACGCGTAGCGGGAATTTCAAGAGAAGCGGTTTCACCGAGAAGGCGCGGTTTCAGGAGCTCGTTCGTGTTGGGGTGCTTCGCCTGCGCCACTTTCCGGTTGTGATAAATGATGTCCTCTTCGGGAAGTTTGCGGACATTTTTCTTCGAGATGGTGGAGAAAAAGGCGGTAAACGAAAAGTAGTCCTCCTGACTCCACTGCTCATATGGATGATGGTGGCACTGCGCGCACTGCATCCGGATACCGAGAAAAATCTGAGCGACATTTTCCATTCGCTCCTTCTGATCTTCGACGACTCGATACCAACTCACCGCCGGATTCTCGATCGCTTTTCCGCTCGCAAGAACCAACTCGGATGCAAACTGATCGTAGGGCTTGTTCTCGATCAGGCTGCTCCGGATCCAGGCGTGAAAGGCATGAGAATCCCGCGCCACCCAGTCACGTCCGCGATTCACTTTGTTTCGCAGAATCGCCGCCCATTTCCCGGCAAAATGGTCGGCGTAGTCCGGACTCGCGAGAAGCTCATCGATCCTTTTCGCACGCTTGTCAGGATCTTTCGAGTTGAGAAAAGCTTCTGTTTCTTCCGCCGTCGGAATTCGTCCGGCGATATCCAGTGTGACCCGCCGCAGAAAAACACTGTCGTCCGCCAGCGGACTCGGGGGAAGCCCCATGGTCTTGAGCTGACTGAAAATGTGTTCATCGATAAAGTTTTTCGGAGCGGGGGTCGAAGGCACATCAGCTCCGAGCGGGATCCGGATCATAATGATATCGATGTGCTCCTGAAACCTGACTAAAACCGCCGTGTTGCCCGTTTTCTCCCCCACTGTTACGAGACCGGTTTCGCTTGAATCGGCCATCACCGTATCATGAGCCTCATACTGAACAGCGCGGGTCACGTCGCGACTTGTCCCGTCAGAGTAGTATGCCGTCACCGCAAGCTGCTGCTTCGCACCGGGCTTTGTCACAAGCGTTTTTGGAAAAACTTCGACGCGCTCGACGTCGGGATCATTTTCCGGACGGAACTCCAGACCGCTCTCGATCCAGCGAACGATCTTCCGGTATTCCAGCGAATTCTTATCGAGCCGCGCCCCACCCTCATGCGGAATG
>JAKSBG010000109.1 GCA_022361255.1 Verrucomicrobiales bacterium | reverse complement strand
GCGCAATGGCGGTGGCTGCGAAACAGGAAAGCAGAGTGAAGGCGACAAATTTCTTCATGGTAGAAAGGTTCGCCGGAGTGAACCCCAGGTCACTCTTCCGGTTTCAGATTTTCAGAGAATTCCGCTCACGCGCCGATCCGGGAAACAACGTCCTGCATGTACTGCATGCTGCTTTCGCAGATTGTTTCCACTCCGGGCTTGTAGTCGAATACTTCGACACTGACCCAACCATCGTAGTCAATCTCCTGGAGGGCTTCAAAAATCGGCTCAAACTTGATTTCGCCCATTCCGGGTCCGAGCAGGTTCGCATCGTTGGCGTGGAAATGAGCAATCCAATCTTTTGAATCACGAATGATATCGGGAATTTCCTTTTCTTCGTCCGACATCGCCTTGACGTCGAGATGGAGCCGGCAGTTCGGATGGTCGACCATCTTTGCCAGATCGATTCCCAGCTCCGCCGTGTTGAGAAAGTCCCCTTCCCCGCGTCCGAGTGGTTCGATCGCGAGAGTCACCCCGCAGTCTTCGAGGACCGGCATCGCGGATCCGATGACTTCAGCAGCGTATTCCATACCCTGCTCATGACTGATTCCGGGGAGGAGGTTCCGCTGAACCGGCGAACCGAGAACCATAACAGACCCGTCGAGATCCCGGCAGAGTTTCGCCAGCTCGGCAAGGTATTCACCGGTCGCTTCGCGAACGGCTTCGTCAGGAGTCGTGAGATAGAATCCCTCCGTCTTGGCGAGCAGCCAGTGAAGGCCAACGCATTCGAGTCCCGCATCCTTGATCTGCTGCTTTATCGTGGCGCGCACCTCCGCCGAGACTTCGGTCGCGTAATCGGCGATCGTAAACGGAGCGATTTCGATACCGGTGTATCCGACTTCACGGGCGTAGGCAAAAGCCTTTTCAAAAGGCCAGTCCTGAAAAGTTTCGTTGCAGACAGCGTATTTCATAAAAAATGGATTACCGGCGGCGGCGGCCCGGGGGACGTTTCCTGCGCAATGGCGCTGCGGGTTTGTCGTCGAGCAGCGCAGTGTAGTTGTAGTCAAAGTCGTCGAGTTTGCGACGTTCGATTTTTTGTTCAACGTAGTGCTCCACAGCAGCGGCATTTTCCAGCTCATCAGCAGTGAGAATCGTAAAGGCGTCGCCCTCCTGCTGAGCCCGACCTGTTCGTCCAATCCGGTGAACATAGTCCTCCGGATTTTCCGGAACCCGGTAGTTGATCACGTGGGTCACGCCGGAAATGTCGAGACCGCGCGCGGCGATATCCGTCGCAACAATGATGTTAAATGTCCCGTCCCGGAAGCCCTGGAGAGCCTTGGTCCGGTCGCTCTGCTTGATGTCGGAGTGGAGCGCCGTGGGGCGGGTGCCTTCGATATCCTTGAGACGGGCGAGAAGGGAGTCCGCCTCTTTTTTCGTCCGGGTGAAGATCATCATGCTGTCGTAGCCGGTCTTGTCGACGAGAGCGATGAGGAGGTCATCGCGTTGATCCATCCCGACAGGATAGAAGGCGTGGCTGACTGTTTCCGCAGGTGAGCGGCGTCCCCCGATCTCCACTTCAACAGGATCCTTGAGAGCCCAGTTTGCGAGCGTTTCGATCGCTCCCGGCATTGTCGCAGAAAAGAAAAGCGTCTGCCGTCCGGGAGGGCACTGGTCGATAATTTTCTTCACATCAGGGAGAAACCCCATGTCGAGCATGCGGTCGACCTCATCGAGAACGAGATACTTGATGCTGCTGAGGTCGAGGTTTCCTTTCTCCATGTGATCGAGCAATCGACCGGGAGTCGCGATGATAATATCGGGTTTGTTTTCCAGAGCTTCGATCTGGTGACCGTATCCGACTCCACCGTGAAGGAGCATGACATTCAATGCCTTATAGTAGGAGAAGACATTCATCTGGTCCTCCACTTGCGCAGCCAACTCGCGAGTCGGTTCGAGGACGAGACACTGCGGTTTCGTCGAGGGCTGCATTTTGCAAATGATGGGCAAAGCGAAAGCCGCAGTTTTCCCCGTACCGGTCTGCGAAGCACCGACAATATCTTTCCCCTCCAATCCCACCGGAACGGCTTGCGCCTGGACGGGGGTCGGCTCTTCGTATCCGGCGCGATTCACGGCGCGTAGCACCGGTCCGGACAATCCCAGTTCTTCAAAGGAAGGCATGGGGGACAAAGGAGGCGAAGCCCCTATCTTTCAAGGGGAAATTGGGGCAGTTTGTCCCGATCGTTTCAACTCCGTAAAGCCGGCAATACTCAAGCTGCCCCGGTTTTCCGCTTCTTCCTACCGGCGAGCCGGTAGTCGAGCGAAGCCTTGCCTGCACCGCCGAGAGCCAGGGCAATAAAGACGGTTAGATAGAGCACGAGTGCCTGGGGCGTCAAAGATGGCGAAAGGTCGAGAGGGACTATCAGAATGGCTGCACTGAGCAGGAACAGAATCAGCGCATTGATGCGGGTGAAGATTCCGATTACAACCGCTAGAAGTGCAACCAGCAGGAGAATAACAAGGGCAGGTGCGAGAACCCCCGGCACCGGGAGCCCCAGTTCCGCAAAACGATCTACAAGCGTCCACTCCGCCTTTTCCCACACGCGCGCGCGGGCTTCCCCAAGGAGATCAAGCAGCTGATAATAGCCAAAAGTCGCCACCGTGAAAAACCGGATTACGAGGAGCCCAATATCAGTTGACCCGGGATGCTTGGGGCCGTTGTCGGGTAGAGGTTGAAAGGGCATAACTTCGGTAGTTCTGGAACAGGGCAGTGAAACACGATGCCCCTGACTTCTGCAAGCTCAAGAGCTTCGTTAGCGGAATTAGCGCTGCTAGTTGCTGACGAACTTCCGCATCAGGTGATCATACAGATTTTTCCTCTCTTCATCATTGAGGACCCCCCGATAGAGCACGGTATCAACGACTTCCAGAGGCGATTGAATCGTTGTATTCTGTTTATACGGCAGAAATCCGAGAGTATATGCAGCGAGACGATGCGCTCCTCTAAATTCGGATTCAACCGGTTCTGCAGCCATCTCCTTCCCCTCTTCCGTCTGCCGGTAGACAGGCATTGCGCCGGTCGCGCCATCCCACTGGAGAATAAGGGGAACAAATGTTCCGGCCGGAGCATCAATTCTGGCGATGGTTTTCTTCCCGTTGATTTCATAGACCCAGGAAAATTGCTTGCCGTAGCGATTGAGTTTCAACGTTCCGCGATAGGGTTTCATTTCCTTGTCGAAAAAGTCGAATCTCATGATGTTGCCGTTCGCACCCTCTGAAACCTTGATTTTTATCCCGATGGTAAAAGCGGAGAATCGAACCTCGCCTTTTCGCATCGCACTGTAACGGACACCCAATCTCGCCTTTGCCGGATAGCGAATCCGTGGGGCGTCTCCGGACGCATTATTTATATACAACGGAATTTCCGCCTCATCCGGCAGGATCAAAAGATGCTCCGGATTCGAAGCCGGATTCCGGTTTTGCATTGCACAGACTAAGCGCCCGCTCTCAACAATTCGCGAGCTTTGGAAATTCAACACCGAACCTTTCGGGGAATAGAATGCGACTAAGCGTTGCGGAAACGGCGGTGTCCTTGTGTTCCACGGTGCCGGTTCAAGATTGGAATAGTCGGCGGGATTGATGCGCGGCGTCGGTTCGATAAAATCGGTGGAAACGCGGATGCGGTCACCCTCCGGAAGGTCGACGCGTGAAGAACCGAGAGAAACAGAGTTTTCCTCTTTTTCAGCAATGGCGCCCCTTGCCGCATTCGCGTCGGGCATCCCGGTGCCTTTGTCTTTTCCCGCAGAAACCATAAGCAGAATGAGAAAAAAAAGTGACAACGCACCAACACCCCCCCAAAGGAAAGCGGGCTTCTTCCAGATCACGTCTTCTTCGGGTGCCGAAGACCTTTTGCGCTCCTCCAGAATTCGGCTCCCAACCGTCCGGGAGGAATCTCGCAAAGCTTTTTCTCCACCGACTTTCTGGGGGGGCGTGTGAAGCCGCCGCGAAATTTGCTGTGCTGTCGCCTCCAGATCTACCGGTTCATCAACTGGTTCCGCAGCAATAACCGGGACCGCAACCGCAACTGGATCGTCTTCCGCAACATTTTTCACTTCTTCGCGGGCTGCCTGAAAAGCCTGCAGTGCGACGGCAGCGTTTTCGGGCCTGTCCTCCGGATTTCGCTCAATCAAACTCATCACCCAGTCGGCAACCGGCTTGGGAAGATCCGGACGAAAATCGGAGAGCGGGGTCAGTATGTGAGACAGGTGATTCGTCATCGTGGCAGCAACGCTGTCTCCAGTAAACGGGGCGCGCTTCGTCAGACTGAAATAGTAAACGCAGCCGAGTGAATACAGATCGGTTCGCTGGTCGAGCGGCCGCACCTCGACCTGTTCCGGGGCAATATAGTTGATCGATCCCAGAAAGGATCCCTGTTGATCGAGGGTTTGCGTTGAGGGAGTCTGACTGAACTTTGCGAGGCCGAAGTCGAGAATCTTCACCTGAAATCGCCCGGAGGGAAGCCAGGTCAACATGATGTTCGCCGGCTTCAAATCCCGATGTAACAAATTCTTTTCCTTCGCTGAAACCAAAGGGTCCAACGTTTGGTCAACAAGGAGGTAGAAGTCCTCCACGGTAAAAGCACCCTTTTTAACGACCTCTTTCAGTGTGTCACCCTTGACCAGTTCGAACACCACGTAGGGGCCTTCTTCATCCTCCGAAAATTCGTAAATCGTCACCACATTGGGATGCTGGAATGCAGCCAGGGCGCGAGCTTCTTTCTCCAGAGAATCATCGCCCGTTGACTCATTCAACTGAGTCTCTTCAAGCGGGAGCAACCTCTTAATCGCTACTTCACGCTCGAGACGCCTGTCGACTGCGTGGTAGACAGCCCCCACTCCGCCGCGTCCGATGCGGCCTTTGATTTCGTAGCGATCCGCCATGCAAGAAGTCTTCCGACCCAATACTATAAAGGGACTTTGTCGAGATGGGAAAAGGGAAAATCGACTCGACGAAAACAGAATGTTTTCCAAGAAGCGGTCGATGTTTCAATCCATCTCAACCTCACGAATCGCTTTTTCCATCACGTTTGCAAGAGAAACAGGCTCCCCTCCGCGACGCTTGCTCTCATCTGCAGCTTCCATGAAGGCAAATATTTCCAGCGTCTCGGCCTCGCTCACGGGAGGCTTTCCTGTTTTGAAGAATTTCACGATTTCGACAATGAGCGGTTCATAGCCATCGAATCCCCCGCCATGGACAATGCCTTTGGAACCAAATACCGTAGCACCATATCCGCGCTGCCCGTCACGAATACCCCGGAAGGATCCTATCCTCCCTCCTTTCCAGATTCCAACGGCCACGTCCGTACCTTCCGTTCGAATTCGAGTGACTGTTTGACAACCTGTTCCCATGATCGTGAAGAGCGGTTCGACGCCGTGAATTCCATACCAAAAAAAATCAGGATGGTTAGGCTCGGTCTTGCACGGGCTGTATACTTCGGCCCCGGTAATCTCACCCAACTTGGGATTCTTGTGAATGTGAATTGCTCCTTTTGCAAAACGAAGGGAGGAACTTGTGAAAACCGGCACTTCATATTCTTTTCCGGCACGAAAGATCCGTATGGCATCAGCGAGTGTTCCTGCGATAGGTTTATCAATGAAAAGCGGCCTGCCTGCCTTAAAAACCGGCATTGCCTGCTCGAGGTGAGGCCGTCCGTCGATGCTGAGGATCATCACTGCATCCACTTTTTTGATAAGCGTATCAATCGAATCAACCATTTCAACTCCGGCAGCGGCCATCGGCTCCCGAGCCTTCTCAAGCAGCTCCAGACTCTGCGGTATATCCGGACTGCCTCCGGGAAAGGCCGCAACAACGGTCATATCGGCAAGCTCTCCTTCGGCATTCGGATCGTTTATGATCTTCGTCCAACTGTTTGCGTGAGCGTCAATTCCGATGATCCCGACCCTGATTGGGTCAGCTTGTAGTAAAGAAACCGACCCAACAAGCGCCAGAAATAATAAATAACAGTATCTCATGCTTTATGTCATAATCCCCCCGTCAATTGTTAGGGATGCTCCGGTAATGAAGCTCGACTGGTCGCTCGCAAAGAAGACAGCCGCCTCAGCGACATCCTCTGGCGTACCGAGCCGCCCCACACAGGTCATTCCGATAGTTTCCTCTATAATGCTGTCAGCGTTTGGAAACGCCTTCACTGAGTCCCAAATCAGTGGCGTGTCCACGGGACCGGGACAGAGCGCGTTCGCCCGAATATTGTGCACAGCGTAATCCTGCGCGATGTTTTTCATGAAAGGGATCAGTGCGCCCTTCGAAGCGCAGTATGCCGGATGTTGAGGGAAGCTCTTGAAACTAGCGATCGAAGCATTGACAACAACTTTCCCACCTCCAGCCTCGATGAGTTTCGGAAGGCCGTAACGACAAAGATAATACACCCCGTTCAGATTCACTCCGATCGTTTTATCCCAGGTCTCCAGAGTAATTTCAGTTGCAAGACCGTTCCCAAGAATGCCTGCATTTGGAACCAACACGGAAAGTTTTGAGAATTTCCCCAAAGCGAACTCAACCATTGCTTCGACTTCAGAAGCAGATGAAACATCGGCTTTGAAAAATGCAGCATTGCCACCTTCCTTCACAATCTCGTACTCGATTCTGCTCCCCCGTTCTTCATTCGTGCCGTTGATGACAACAGCAGCCCCTTCTTTCGCAAAACGGCGGGCAATCGCCTCGCCCATTCCGCTGGTACTTCCGGTGATGATGGCAACTTCACCATCGAGTAATTTACTCATTTCCTTCACGTAAACGTAGATCAACAAAGTCGGCCTGAACCGATGTGAGTCCCCCATCACAGCAAACAATCTGCCCCGTGACGTAGTCAGACATCTCCGAACAGAGAAAAAGTAATGGGCCCACATGGTCTCCGCATTCAGCCATTCTCCCCATCGGGATGGTGGCTTCGTGAGCCCGGCACTTCTGCCTGTCTTCCCACAGCCCCTTTGTCATAGCAGTCTTTGTAGTGCCGGGTGCGATGCCGTTGACGCATATATCTCTGGCGGCGAGCTCTGTGGATAAATTGCGAACAAGCGCATCAAGCCCCCCTTTGGAAGCGGTGTAAGCGTGAAGCCCCGGATACCCGAGGCGCGCGGAAATGGAGGAAATAAAAACGACCTTTCCCACACTACCTGTACGGAAGCGTGGAATCAGCATTTTGGTCAGGAAAAATGCGCTCTTCAAATTAACATTAAAGACCGCATCCCAGGCCGCCTCATCAAACTCCGATACTGAAGCCGCGATATTGATCCCTGCCGCGTGAACAAAGATATCGACTTCACCTACACTTTCCAGAGCAGAAGCGGTCGCAGCAGTGTCTGAAAGGTCAACCTCAATTCCCGCTATTTTATCGCTTCCGCCCTCGATGCGCCCGACATTTATGTCGAGCGCAACCACGTCTGCCCCGGCTCCGGCCAGCCCCTCACAAAGAGCATAACCAATCTCGCCGCCGCCGCCGGAAACGACAGCGAGCTTCCCGGAAAGATCGATTGTCTTCATATATACTATTTCGAAACCTTAATCAGATTTCGACAACTTTCTTAGTTCTCTGCGATTCATCCGCGGCAAATACGATCCGCAAACTGGTCATGACGCGATCCTGATGGGCCGCCATGTCGGTATCATTTTTGATGCAACTTATGAACTCCGCCTGCTCAAGAAATGCGAGCCCCTCATGATCCGGCTCGTCTATCTTGATGACTTCGTCCTCCTTGATGAATTCCTTATCCTGCTGTTCAGCAAAATGGCGGATGATTGTATTGGCTTCAACATGGTGATCTTTATCATCAGAACGGTCCGTTTCGACCCTGATACTGGCAGCCCCGTCCGGCCCGATAATATCCTTGATGAAATAGGCCGTCTCACTCATATTCGGCCCCCAGCCAGCTTCGTACCACCCAACGGATCCGTCCTCAAACTCGACCTGAAGCTGCCCGTAATTACAAATATGCTCAGGAACCTTGTCCCAGTTCCGGCATCCAATGGCATGAACCCGAACCGGACGACTTTGTGCCATCTGGTACATGATATCCACGTAATGAACTCCACAATCAACAATGGGTGACTGCACCTGCATAATGTTGTGAAGAGTATCGTAAAACTCCCCCTTTGCCTGCTGGTTCAGATTCATCCGCATCGCTAGAGGCTTGCCGAGTTCGTGAGCTATTTCGGTAAACTTATTCCAAGACGGGTGAGTCATGAGAATATATCCAACATAGAGTTTCTTACCGACCTTATTGGCAAGATCGAACAATTCCTGTGACTCCTCCATTGTCTCCGCAAGCGGCTTTTCGACAAAAACGTGAAGCCCTCTATTTAGAGCAGTCGACACATAATGGTAGTGCGAGTCCGTATAGGTACTGATCGCAACCGCATCCGGAGAGGTTTTCTCGAGCGCCTCCTCAAAGTCGGTAAATCGCGGAACATCTCCGGCAAGCTCTTCAGCCAGTTTCTCGGAGCTGCTGAGGTTTCGCGTTACAATCCCGACGTTCTCTACGCCTTCCAGTTTTTCGTAGGCCTTCGCATGCAGAGAGGCCATAAACCCGGCCCCCACATTCAAGACTTTGATAGTATGACTCATAATTTTATGTGTTTGTAAGAATTGCTCATTTGACAACTTTCATGACTCCTTGCATCACGCGCCAGTGACCGGGGAAAGTACATATGTAGGGATAATCACCCGGTTCATCCGGGGCAAAAAATTGCAGCCTGTGGGACCGGGCGATGCCGAGTGTGATTTGAGGTGTCCAGTGGAGAACATTCGGGTCATCGGGTACATAATCTTTGTCCAATCCGTCAGGATCACCAGCCATGAGGTCAGCCTTCACCCCCACCTGTTCAAGCGCCCCAGCCTTCACCACAACCAGATTATGATACAAATTATCAGGATTCCGGAAGGTCAAATTCACTGCACTACCCGCCTTTACTGTAAATTCCTCCGGGGTAAATTTCAGGTCTGGAGTGGCTGAGATTGTTACGCTGGTGAGGACTCTGTTTCCATACTCCGCAGGCCAGCTGTTCCGTGGAATTCGCTTCATTGCCTGCAAAGCAGCGAAAGAGAGAGTGATATTCTTTTCTGCGTATCGATCTGCGATCGAAGCAAGCAAATCGAGCCCCTCGCGATCCTTCGATGGAAACGCTCCCACCGCCGGCATCAGTACATTCACCACAGCAGGGGCAACTGTTTCACTTGTAAGCAAATCAGCAAACCTTTCGTAGAGGATTTCGGGAGAATTTCCTCTTCCCGCCTTCACAACCGCTTGTGCAAGTTGCGTGTCACCCTCCAGCTTGCTACTGCCACCGCATCGCCAGACAATCGCTTGAGCCAAAGTTCGGATGCTTGCGGGATACCCGGAACCGGTAAGGGCAGCGATTGAGTCCAGGTGCCGCTTTAATTCAGCATTCGACCAGGAAAGGAGCAACTTCTCCAGCGCAACTGGAACGCCTTCGGACGCTGCTCCAATTTGGTCCACCAAAAAGGATAGGGCATCACCGTCCGCAGCGAGAAAATTCAGCGCTTCGCGATGATACTCAGTATCCAGACCCGGGCGCTTCAGAATTTCCCGGGCGACGGCATCGTTCAGCTCATTTTTCAAAAGCATTTCGTCATTCAAAAATGGAAGCAGAAAAGAGTTCACTTTCTCTTCCTCGCCATCAGACCGGGAATTCAAATAAATGAAAACATCAAAGGCGGCGTTTTTAAACCCCTCGTCCATTTCGCGATCCAGTGCGAGAGCAGCGACAGGTAGCGCCTTTTCAGGATCAGAGTAATAACTGAGGCCGATGAGGGCCTCGAGACGAACTCGTTGAGACTCGTCAACGACGCCTTTCCCCAGGAGCTTGAGCACCTCTTCCTCATCCATTTCCACCTGCCAATGACGAAGCACCCGTAAGGCAGCAGCGCGATCGTGGTAGTCGGAAGAATCGAGCAAGTCCCGCAACAAAGGCAAATTGAGTCGGTTGAAGCTCTGGTGAAGCCACAGCGCCTCCAACCTTCTGTTTATCCTCCCATCGTCGTTTTCCGAGCCAGCTATCCAATCCGAAAGCAGGGGAAGCACATCCCGGGCTTCCCGCTGTTGCAATTCACGGCGTGAGTGATAACGAGCCCGATAGTTACTGTGGCCGAGATTTGCAAGAAGTGCAGTAACAGGCTCACCGAGAATGTCCGGCTGCCAATCCAGCGGACGCGATTTGTGCTTGATGCGCCAGACTCTCCCGTAAGTTTTGATGTGACGCGAATCGCGAAAACTATATGTCGTATGGCCAACGATAGGGTTGTAGTAGTCCAATACGTATAGCGCACCGTCCGGACCAATCTGCATAGCTACAGGCCTGAACATGATATCGGTAGTCGAAAGGAGTTCGTTTTCCTCTCCGAAAGGCTGACTTGCCGCTACGCCCGACCCGCTTTCCTCAAGCTTATACCAGCGAACCCCATGCCAACCTTTCATTTGATTCGTTACATACCATCCCCTCACCTCCTCGGGAAAATGATCAGATAAGAGCAACTCATTCCCGCAAGTAGGTCGCCGCCCGGAAGGGGTAAACGATACCTTGTCTCTTCGCCCCCTGTGGTTGTCATACTTCGTTTCTTTCGGAAACGTAAAGTTACTCGTCGTGTGCGAAAGATAGTAATTTAACCCTGGCGATGCGTCCGCTAAAAAGGACTGCCCCTTATTATCGAAAATAATTCCCCAGACATTCGACCACCCGAAACTGGCAAATACTTCCAGCTCATTTACCCGTGGGTCGTGACGGAACACGGCGGCCTGATGCGCTCTCACGGGTCCCCCCGGAGTTTCGACCTGAGAATTCAGAAACAACCCCTGCCCGTAGTAGAGGCGTCCATCAGGCCCCCATTGAAAAGCGGAGATGAAATGATGGTTATCCTCGGTTCCGAACCCTTGAAGCAGAATCGTTTTCTCGTCGGCTGTTCCGTCACCATCCGTGTCCCGCAACTTCACTAAATTGGGTTCGTCTGTTACGAAGGCAGTTCGCCCACCATCTTCAACTGCCAAACCAAGAGGAAGATACAGCCCTTCGCAAAATACGGTGTGCCTGTCGGCCGCACCATCCTTGTCGGTGTCCTCCAGAATGATAACCGAATCCTTAATCGGCTCCCCCGGTTTCGCGTGCGGTTGCGTCGGAATATTCCCAACCCAAAGGCGGCCCTGCGAATCAAATGTCATCGCCGCCGGGCTGTGCAGAGGAAAGTCAACTTCAGACGCATACAGGTTGATCTCGTAATCAGGGTGGAGTGTAAATGTCTTAATCGCCTCTTCCGGCGACAACAATTTCGGCGGTTCACCCCCGATCAAATCGGACGCCCTGCCTTGCCCCGGAATTATCGAGGTGAAAATCACGAGAAAGGAAAAGAGATGCTTCATGGGAGAGAGTTTAGTTTCTGAGCTTCGATATGGATGCTCTCATCCAGCACCGCTATCATTTCGTCCAACTTCTTCATCTCAGGTGGGTAACTGACGATTCCAAACGGCTCACGCCGCCGACCGTACACGTACTCCCCGTTGATGGGACGCCACCTGAAGAAGAACTGTTTGTTCTTCTCGACCACTAATTTGCGTAAACCATCCATTTTGCCGGACCAGGGATCAGTAATTCCCAGTGCCCTTGCCATTTCCTCAGAAACCAAACGATGCCCGTTATCATTGAGTTGGAGCCCATCAATGGTCAAAGAACCTTCGCCTTCCCCCATCGCAGCAAGAGTTGGCCCGAAAAGATCGGCAAAGGGAAGGCCCGAGTCTTCCGCAATCTCAGCGATCTTATCCACATACAACTTCAATTGTTTGTTACGGGACGCAGGATCAGGGTAGGCCCCGCCGAGCGCCTCCTGAGCGATAGGCGACACCAGAATGAGTCGCGGTGGCGACTCCCCGTTAAACTTCTGCCCCCTCAATTTATCGATCAGACCACGGTAGCTATCCGCGAAGTCATCCAATCCAGCTGCTCCCCGAAACGACTCGGGTGCTCCAAAGCAAAGAAGAATTGTATCCGCCTCCTGACTCTTGAGATGAGCCGAGAGAATGCGGTGATCCGAGTCCGGTTCAAATCCGAAGCCATAACCCGGGTTTGGATCATCCGGCTCGCCGGTATTTGCAGAACGGATAAAATTATAGGGCCTGGGCATCAGAGAAACCTCATCACCACTCCAGGCCATGTTTCGGATCACCGGCTTATTCGCACTGGCATGGTAAAAAACGAGCGTTTCAAAATAACCGAAATACTGGAGCCGTTCGGCAAAGCCGCCACCAATCAGGATGATTCGCTCTCCCTCCCCCCCTCCGAAAAGTATCTCCGACTCCGCCGCGCGTATTCGGGGAGAAAACCAGTTCGTCAAAATAGAAAGCAAACGCACGGAAAACATTCCCATTCTCCATCCGGAGCTCTCGCTTCCAAAACGATCAGCCAATAAAGCGCGCATACCTCAGTGTTCAGGAGGAAGGAAATTTATTCTAGTATCGGGAAGCAGGGATTTTTGGTAACTTTTCACCATGTCAAAATTACAGGCCTCAGAATATTCCGTTCAGGTACGTATGGAAGCGGAGGCACTGGGTCAACTATTCGACCTGATGGACGGCTGCTATCTTTTCGCAAAGGACCTGAACCATCGCTACTGCCGTTGCAATCAACCTCTCTGGCGGGATTTCGGACACGCCTCCGAAGAGGAAATGCTGGGGCAAACCGACACCGACTACTTCCCACCATCCGTCGCGCAGTCCTATTACGAACACGATCTCCAGGTGATTCGCACGGGAAAAGCTATCCTTAACGACGTATGGCTGGTCCCTTCCAGCAACTCGTTGCGGTGGTACCGCATTCACAAAGTCCCCGTGTTCAACACTTCGAATACTTCCGGAAAGAACAACGTTATTGGTGTCGCAGGAACAATGGTTCCGTATGAAGGGCCCGGCCCGGTTCCTCCCGAATATGACAGAGTCAAACCGGCCCTTGTCATCGCAACCCGTACCGACGGAATTGCCGTGAGCGTGAGAGAACTGGCAGCAGCCAGCGGATACTCGATGAATCAGTTCACACGCGTGTTTCGCTCGCTTTTTCACATGAAACCTGTGGAATTCCTCATGCGCCTGCGTCTCGCCCGAGCATCCCGCCTCCTTCGGAGCAAGGGGAGGCCCATCGTAGAAATTGCGATTGAGTGCGGATTCTACGACCAGAGCTCCTTCACCAAAGCGTTTCGCCGTCAATTCGGGGTTACCCCTCTTCGATACCGCCAAAGCCCTCAGAATCTCTATGGCGGAGGCGGGCCTCCAGATGTGAAAAATTAATCCCCTGTCACTTACTGTGCCCAATCAGGAGATACTTCCTGTCAGTGCATGAAAATTGAGTAGAAACAAAAAAACGCGGCAGTTCCCTGCCGCGTTTTTCAGAATTGGTTTCGAAAACCAAAGACCGGATTCTTAGAGAGATCCTTTGAGCGCAGACGAAGGCTTGAAGCCGACGGTCTTCGACGCTTTGATCTTGATTGTTTCGCCGGTCTTGGGGTTGCGGCCGGTTCTTGCGGAACGCTTGCGAACTTCAAAAGTTCCGAAGCCGATCAGCTGGACGCTACCGTCTTTCTTGACGCCCTTGGCGATGTTTTCGAGGACAGCTTTTACTGCTTCTTCTGCGGCTTTCTTGGATGTTTCTCCGCCGAGTGATTTCTGGACTGCTTCAATGAGTTCTCCCTTGTTCATATCGAATTGTTGATTGTGGTCAGGTGTTAGTTTGAGTGGTTGATGCGGGGTGTTTTATTCGAAACTCCCCGCAATACAACGGGTTGAGGTTTTGGTCTCAATACCTTACTATGGACCGAAATTTACTTTGGCAAGCTTAAATTTTAAGGTTTCTCCCCATTTTCTCTAGCCTCCCACTTGTCCGATTTCTACAAAATGAACCCGCACCGGATTTGCACGCACCTCTCCACGAACCCTGACATATCCACAAGCGCATTTGTCGCCCCCGGAGCTGAAGTCATGGGGGACGTGACGCTCGGTGAACGTTCCAGCGTCTGGTTCCAGTGCGTATTGCGTGCCGATATTTCCCCCATCGTGATCGGGGAGGGAAGCAACATCCAGGACGGCACCATCATCCATATGGCAAGTGACCTCGGAACGACAGTCGGGAACTACGTAACGGTAGGGCACAGAGCTCTTCTGCACGCCTGTGAAATCGGTGACGAAGTCCTGGTTGGCATGGGGGCAATCGTCATGGACGGCGCAAAGATCGGACCGAGAAGCATCGTAGCGGCTGGATCCCTTGTTACAAAAGGGTTTCAAGCCCCGGAAGGGTCTCTCGTGATGGGGTCCCCGGCACGGGTTGTGAGGACGCTGTCGGATGAGGAACAGGGAGAACTGAGAGGATGGGCAGAGAAATATATTCAGGTGGCTGCGGAGCATGCTTCTGAGCGGGCCGCGAAGGGAGGTTGAAATTCCTGTTAAATCCCGCACTACGGGTTTGCCAAGCGCTGATCCGCCCCCGATACTTGGCACCTGTATACTATGGACAAACAGGTCGTGGAAGTTGAAGTCAAAAACGTGCTGGCCACCAGCGCCGGCTCTGCCGTGTTCCTCGGCAACGATGACAAGGTTTTCGTGATTTACGTCGACCATTCTGTCGGGTCTGCGATCAACATGTTTCTACATGGAACGCCGAAACCTAGGCCTCAGACACATGATCTTTTTGGCGATGTTTTGACCGCTTTGGGGGCAAAAGTGGACCGGATTGTCATCAACGACTTCACGGATACAGTCTATTTTGCCCGTCTCATCATCAGTTCAGAGAACGAAGTGCAGGCGAAAAAGATCGTTGAAATCGACGCCCGCCCCAGTGACAGCATCGCGCTGGCCGTTCAGGCGGAAGCTCCGATTTTTGTCGCCGAGCACGTTTGGAAAAGCGTCGAAGACATGTCCACAGTCCTCAAAAAGATGGAGGAAAGCGGCGACGGGGGCGACTTGCCCGGGATGTAAAACCCGATCAATCGTCCAGCGTGTAGACGAAGAGTCCGGAGCGAAGCTTCGGCTCGAACCAGGTCGATTTCGGCGGCATGATTTCGCCTGCGTCAGCAATATCGATGAGTTGATCGACTGTGGTCGGATACATCGAGAATGCGACCTCCCATTCTCCGCTGTCGACGCGCTTTTCGAGTTCCCCGGGACCGCGAATGCCGCCAATGAAGTCGATCCGGTCGTCGGTGCGGGGATCTCCGATGCCGAGCAGAGGAGTCAGAATGCGTTCCTGCAGAACGGAGACGTCGAGTTTGTCGATCGGATTGTCCGATTCGACGCCGCCCCAGCGAATCTGATGCCACTCCCCTCCCACATAGATGCAAAGTGATTCAGGGGAGTCCGGGACATCCTTTCCGTTTGAGTCGAGCATAAACTGTTCATTGATCCGTTGGAGAAACCCGTCCGGAGTCAATCCGTTGAGATCTTTCACAACGCGATTGTAGGCAAGAATATTGAGCTGACTTGCAGGGAACAGGACGGCGAGAAACCAGTTGTAGTTTTCACTACCATCGTGATCAGGATTTGCTTCGCGACGCTCGCGACCAACGCGCGCAGCACTGGCGCTCCGATGATGCCCGTCAGCGACGTAGGAGAGCGGCACTTCCCCGAAGGAGTCCAAAATGGTTCCCGCATCAGATTCAGCGACGCGCCAGACAGTGTGCTGGACGCCGACGTCGTCAACGAAATCAACAGTCGGCTCGTTCTCCCTTGTCCAGGAATCCACAAATTTGTCGATCGCGTCCACGTCCTTGTAGGTCAGAAAGACGGGACCGGTATTCGCGCTGAGTTCGTCTGTGAGCCTGGTGCGGTCGTTCTCCTTGACGGGGCGGGTTTTCTCGTGCTTTCGGATGATGTCGTTTTCGTAATCTTCCACGTGGCAGGCCAGGGTAATTCCGATCTGCGACATGCCGTTCATGATCTGGCGATAAAGGTAGACGCAGGGTTCCGGTTCACGGACGAGGATGCCGTCATTCTGTAGCGCGTCGAGATTGGCTTTCGACTTTGCGTAGATCTCGTCCCCGTAGGGATCCGTACCGGCGGGGAAATCGATTTCCGCGCGGACGACCCGGAGAAAGCTGTGAGGGTTGTCCCCGGCAAGCTCGCGGGCCTCTTCTGTATTTACGACATCGTAGGGCACGGAGGCAACGGTTTCGGCCTTACCGGGCGCGGGAACGAGCGAGGGAAATGCTTTCACTTTCATGGGAATTCTGGGGTCGGAAAAGTTCGTATCCGGACTCGACCACTCCTACACGGTTCAAGTGCGGACACAAGTGGCAATGTAGTCAGCGGAGCTCAAATTCTGTCGCAGCAAGACGAACTCCGTTCACTTGCAACTCCAGAAAATGAGAGCCTGGATAAAGAGCCCTTACACTGGTTTGCTTCATGGCGTGCTGCTTCGTAATCTCGAGTTCTTCTCCGGCGGCGATCTTGAGCGTTTTCCATTTGAAAACCTTGGCTGAAATTTTGTCCGCTTTTCTCACGTAGTGAACGACGTAATCAATCATGAGAGCAGTGCTCCGCTTTCCTTCATTTTTGATCTTCGCGTTCAGCGCTACCGATTCGCCGATCGCGATGGATGGAGGATCAACCTCGAGAGTCGCCTTCAGGTTTCGCGGCGGGTGAAAGCCGAGTATGGCGAGCGCATCCGCGCGGCCGTCTTTCATCAGCGTGCGAAGCGCATGACGGATGAGGCGTTTTCGATTCTCATCAGCGCCCTTCTTCCAAGCGCGGCAAGTCTTGATTACGAGATCCGGATGGTCCTTTGCTATATCATTGAGATTGTTGGCGACAGATCTGCGAACGTATTCCTCAGAATCATCTTTGAGCTGTTCCAGAATCGGAAAAACCGGCGACGGATCTTCGATGAGCGAATGCAGTTTTCTGCCCCAGGGAAGCCGCGTCCGGATTCCTTCCGAGCACCATCGCCGGACGTGGGGATTTTCGTGCCCGGTGAGCCGGAGGAGTTCAGGAAAGACGCGATCCGGATATCGCTCGACAAACGGGCGAACTGCGAACTCGGAAGTGAACCGCTGGGTGAGCTCGATCATAGCCGTCATTGACATTTCAAAATGATCAAGACCATGATCGGCGATCCATTGACCCACCGGCCATTGCAGCCATCCGTCAGTCACGGATTCGCAATCTTGCTGCGCGGGCGGAAGGCTTCGCGTAAGGATGTCGAGTGAGGTTGGGATATCCCCGGGAAGGCATTCGCGAATGGCATCCGACAGATGTTTGACTCGCCCATGAAACTCCAAATCGCCCAGGCCCTTTGCCGCAATCCGGAGGAATCGCTTTCGGTCAAACTCCGTCGAAGCGCTGGAAATCTGATCGGCCAGCAAATGCACGGCATCTCGATCGAACCAGTCCTTGAATGCCTTACGGGGCTTTTCCTCTGCCTGCTTCATCATAAAGAAAAGATGGGACAATGCGGTCACTTTGCAATCAAGCGCTCTGCGCATCGATCTCCCTTTATCACTGTTTGCCCCCTCATCGGAACTCTAGCGATCGACCTCGGATAAGCTCGCCACATCAGGGGCGCCGTCTTAGGATGTGACCTCCCCGTTATCCGGTTGGGAGGAAAAAAGCCGGAGTCACTCTCCCAATGTTGAAGGCCTTTCACAAAAAACCCGAAGCCGCTACCGACTTCGGGTTCCTGCAAAGGTTCAAAAATGGAGAGGTTACCCTTCCACCGAACTCACCGGTTCGACAGGATCTTTGTCCCCGTCATCGATGTCTTCAGCTTTGAAGGTGAGATACTTCTCATCCTTCTTGTGGGTGACTTTCACGAGCTGGCCGCCCTGAATATCTCCCCGGATGAGATGCTCGGCGAGCGGATCTTCGATATGGCGCTCCACCGTGCGTCGCATGGGGCGGGCGCCGTAGTTCGGATCGTAGCCTTCTTCGATGAGGAACGTCTTCGCCTTTTTGTCGAGCTTGATGTGGATGTCCTTCTCGGCAAGGCGCTTGAGAACGGCATCGATTTCGAGATCGACGATCTGGGTAAGATTCTCTTTGTCGAGAACGTGAAAGACGATTTTCTCGTCGAGTCGGTTGAGAAACTCCGGTTTGAAGGCCTCTTTCGCGCGGTCGAGAATCTTGTCCCGCATGTTGTCGTAGTTCTCATCTCCCCCCCCCATGGAACCGAATCCCACGGTGACCTGACGCTTGATGACGTCGGCCCCGACGTTCGAAGTCAGGATGATGATGGTGTTTCGGAAATCGATTTTGCGACCGAGAGAGTCAGTGATCATGCCCTCCTCGAGAATCTGCAGGAGCAAATTCATCACGTCCGGGTGAGCTTTCTCGATTTCGTCAAAGAGAACGACAGAATAAGGACGGCGGCGGACTGCTTCGGAAAGCTGGCCACCCTCTTCGTATCCGACATATCCGGGAGGTGAACCGATGAGGCGACTGCTCGTAAATTTTTCCATGTATTCAGACATGTCGATCTGAATCAGAGCGTCCGGATCGCCGAACATGAAGTCAGCCAGATTGCGGGCCAGGTAGGTTTTACCGACACCGGTGGGTCCGAGGAAGATAAATGATCCGATCGGACGGCGCGGGTCTTTGAGGTCGGCACGGCTGCGGCGAAGAGCCTTGGAAATCGCGGTGACCGCTTCGTCCTGGCCAATGACGCGGCTCTTGAGCTCGTCCTCCATTTTGAGGAGCTTCTCGGTCTCTTTTTCCTCCATCCGCTGAAGAGGCACTCCGGTCCATTTGGCCACAACAGCCATGATGTCCTCCTCCTCGATCGTGACGATTTTCTCTTCACTACTTGCGCGCCATTCCTCGAGGATTTCCTCCATTTCCTGGCGTTTGTTCTTCTCTTTGTCGCGGAGGGATGCAGCGGTTTCGAAGTCCTGATCTTTGATCGCGCCTTCTTTCTCGACGACGATGTCCTCGATCTCAGACTCCAGGTCTTTGATTTCCGGCGGACGCGTCATTGACGTGATGCGGGCACGAGCTCCGGCTTCATCAAGAATGTCGATGGCTTTGTCGGGGAGAAAACGCCCCGTCAGGTAGCGGGCGGAAAGTCGCACACAGGCTTCAATCGCTTCGTTGGTGAAATCCGCTTTGTGGTGGGCTTCATACTTTGAGCGAAGGCCCTGGAGAATGAGGATAGCATCCTCAATGCTCGGCTCCTCGACCTTTACCTGCTGGAAACGCCGCTCGAGGGCTGCGTCTTTTTCGATGAACTTGCGATACTCGTTCATCGTCGTTGCGCCGATGCACTGGAGTTCACCACGACTGAGCGCAGGCTTGATGATATTCGACGCATCCATCGCACCTTCGGCGGAGCCGGCACCAACGATGGTGTGAAGCTCATCGATGAAAAGAATCACGTTTTTGGCGCGCTTGATCTCATCCATCACCGCCTTGATTCGCTCCTCGAACTGCCCGCGATATTTTGTCCCGGCCACCATAAGCGCAAGGTCGAGCGTGATCACTTTCTTCTCTCGCAAGAGTTCAGGAACATTTCCGGAAGCAATCTCCTGGGCCAGTCCTTCGGCGATCGCTGTTTTTCCGACCCCGGCCTCACCGATTAGAACAGGGTTGTTCTTGGTCCGACGGCACAGAATTTGAATAACGCGCTCGATCTCGCCGGTGCGCCCGATTACCGGATCAAGCTCGGCGTTTGATGCGAGTTCAGTCAGATCGCGACCGAATGCTTTCAAAGCGGGAGTTTTTCCCTCCTTGCGGCCACCACCTCCGGGGCCACCAATTTCCTCAAATTCGCCCTCGTCGTCCTCGATATTGCCCCCGGAAAAATTCGGGTCGAGCTCGCTGAGGATCTCGTTGCGGGTGCGCTCGATGTCGACTTCGAGATTTTTCAGGACGCGCGCTGCAACCCCGTCCCCTTCACGAAGAAGACCAAGGAGAATGTGCTCCGTGCCCACGTAACTGTGATTGAGCGCTTTCGCCTCCTTGCCGGCGAGAGCGAGAACCTTTTTCACTCGCGGAGTGTAGGGGATATTTCCCACCATTTTGGTCTCGGGGCCGTTCCCGACCTGTTTCTCGACCTCCATCCGGACGGTTTCGAGGTCCAGATTCATCTTCTGGAGCACATTGACCGCGACCCCCTGGCCGAGTTTGATGAGACCAAGGAGCAAATGCTCTGTCCCGACGTAATTGTGATTGAATCGATCCGCCTCCTTCCGGGCGAGTGCGAGAACCTGTTGTGCGCGTGGGGTAAAATTATTCATCGTCGTCCCTTTCGTTTACTATAGAGCTAAAATCCGGTGGCGTCAGCCTATTTAAGCGGTTCCGGATGATGTCAGCACGTAAAATATCCCGTTCCTCCGGGGTAAGTTTACGTTTCGCAGAAATTTGCAGATGAGCCGGCTGTATTTCGGTAAGCAGGACATTGATTACCTCGCGCTCGTCGTCGGAGACAAAACCGAGGTCGCATCCGAGTCGAATCATGGAGAGATGATTCAAGGCCTCTTTGGAGGTGATGATGTGGGCATACTTCAGCACCGCGTAGGCCCGACCGATCTGGTCCTGCATCATAGTCGGGCTGTCCTCGAGGATTTTCATCCTCGCATTCTTTTCATTCTCAATCAGTTGCGTAATGACGCGGTTGAGATGTTCGATAATCTCCTTTTCGTCTGTCCCAAGGGTATTCTGATTGGAAATCTGAAACAGATTCGCCAGCGCCTCGGTGCCCTCTCCGTACAATCCACGCACCGCTAGTCCGATCTTGTTGGCCCCTTGAATAGTCTGGTTGATTTGCTCGCTGAGAACGAGGCCCGGCAAATGAAGCATCGCCGAAGCTCTCATTCCCGTCCCCAGATTGGTCGGGCAGGCAGTGAGGTAACCATATTGATGGTCGAATGCGTAAGGTAATTCGTTTTCCAGCGAGGAATCAATGTCGTCCAGCACCGTGTAGGCTGATAGCAGCTGAAGTCCCGGCCGGATCGCCTGCATACGGAGGTGGTCCTCCTCATTCACCATCACGCTGATGGTTTGCTTCCGGTTCATCACGGTGCTGCATCCGCTGCTCTTGGCTGCGTGCTCACGGCTGATGAGGTGCCTCTCAACGAGAACCTGCTTCTCGATGGCGGAGAGTTTCGTCATCTCCTCGGAGAAGGAGTCGGTCATTTCATTCAAGTCCTCCAGCACCGGGCGAACCCTCTCCATGATTCCGATACGATCCGCCTTTTTGGCCCAACCCGGAAAAGGCGATCCCACAAGATTCCGGGCGAGACGAATTCGACTCGTGATCACGATGTCACTTTCCGGACCGGGGACTTGCATCCATTCGGCCGGATTTTTCAGCAGGGTGGAAAATCGCATCGACACAGGCAGGTGTTCTGTTTTGAAGTTCACCGCCGGTTGCGGTGAGCAGAGGTGAAAGGTTCAGGAATCGCCCATTTGGGTTTCCAACTGAGAAATCTCGTCGCGAAGCCGCGCTGCTTCCTCGTAATCCTCGTCTTCTACAGATTTGGACAGCGCAACCTTCAGTTCGCTCAATTTATCCAGCGGACTGTTCTCCATGGGGCCTTCCGGGGCGGGAACGAGATTGGATTCCGGCAGTTCGGGAAATGTCGCGGGCACTTTTCCCACGTGCTGGGTGTGCTTGTGCATTGCTTCGAGAAGGCCCTCCAGCCCTTCGTCGAAAACGTGATAGCAATCCGAACAACCAAATCGGCCCGTTTTCTTGAAGTCGGTCTGGGAAAAGCCGCAACTCGGGCAAACCAGTTCATCGGTTTCGATGACAGATTCTGTCACCTCCTCCTCACCCATACCCTCAAGCATGTCAGCCAAAGCATAGCCCGTCGGGTCCGTTACTCCCTTTTCGTCGGCGCATTCCTTGCACAGGTTTACCTTCTGGAGCTTTCCCTCCACCACCTGACTGAAGAAAATCGTGGCTTCTTTCTGGCAGACGTCGCATTTCATGTTTGTACGGCAGAGAGCAGCTGGCCGTTTTTTTCGACGGGTCCGCTCACAAATAGCTTACGACAGGAACCGCAATTAGTAAATCGGCGTGCCCGTACTTTCCGCAAGATTGTGGAAAGCGGTCAGCATCTGCTTCGTGATCGGCCCCGGTTCTCCCGTTCCGATAATGCGCTTATCATACTCCCGCACCGGCACCACTTCCGCCGCTGTTCCGGTGAGAAACATTTCGTCGGCCGTGTAGAGATCGTAGCGGGCCATCTGAACCTCTTTCAGCGGAATGCCGGCTTCCTCGATCAGTTCCATGACCGCCTTACGCGTGATGCCGTTGAGGGAACCGGATGCCACGGTCGGCGTGTAGATCACTCCGTCTTTGACGACAAAAATGTTATCGCCGGTACATTCCGCGACATAGCCCTCGGTATTGAGCATGACCCCTTCCTGCGCCCCTGCCGCGAGAGCTTCCACTTTCGCCATCACATTGCTGAGGTAGTTCAGGGATTTCACCGAAGGGGAAAGCGAATCGTGGGTCGGGCGGCGTGTCGCGCATGTCGCGAGGATCAGGCCGTCGCGGTAGTATTCCTCGGGATAGAGGGTGATCGTGGCGGCGATGCAAATAATCGAAGCCTTTTCGCACTGATAGGGGCTCAAGCCGAGAGCGCCGGCGCCGCGTGTTACAACGAGACGAATGTATCCGTCGTGAAGACCGTTCTTCGCAACCGTATCCGTGACCATCTTGCAGACCTCATCGTGAGTGGCAGGGATTTCGAGGTGGATCGCTTTGGCAGAATCGAAGAGACGGTCGATGTGCTCATCAAGCCGGAAAACACGGTCGTTGTAAAAGCGGATTCCTTCAAAGACACCGTCACCATACAGAAGCCCATGATCGAAGACTGAAATCTTCGCATCCGCCTCTGCATAGAATTCGCCGTCGATCAGGATTTGCAATGGTTCCGCACTCATAAAAAAGGATCGCTAATTTGCGCCGCGTTGCGTTGAAAGCAAGTGAATCGGGCAGCCGCACCCGTATTCAGGTATCACTATCCTTCCACGCCTCCTGGATCAGTGCATTAGCGGCAGCGTTTGTCTCGGCTTCTTTCTTGCTGGATCCCTCGCCGCGACCGAGACCGATGTTTTCCCAGCTGACCTCCGCCACGAAGACTTTCTCGTGGTCGGGGCCCTCATGAGAAATAATCCGGTAGGTCGGGCTCGTCGGAGCGATGGACTGAAGATGTTCCTGCAATTTACCCTTTGGATTGATCTCGTCCGGCTCTTTCGCGATTTCTTCGATGAACTCGCGGAAATTATTGAGAATGAATTGGCGTGACTTTTCGAATCCACCGTCGAGGTAGATGGCTCCGGCAAGAGCTTCGAGAGCATCGGCAAGATTGGAGGGGCGCGAACTTCCTCCGCTCGCCGCTTCGCCCTTCCCGAGCAGAAGTTCGGAACCGAGATCAATTTTTTCCGCAAAACGCATCAGCCCGTCCCGTGAAACGAGCCGACTCCGCATCTTGGTGAGCTTTCCTTCGCTAAAGGTGGGAAAAAGGTGATACAACTCATCCGTGAGAATCAACTGAATCACTGCATCACCGAGATACTCGAGACGCTGGTTGTCGAAGTGACGTCGTTTCGTCTCGTAGGCGAGAGACGGATGGGTAAGGGCTTCTTTGAGAAGAGAAGCGTTCGAGAAAGAATAGCCGATTCTGGCTTCCAGCGAATCCATGTTAAGATGGGGTGGCTGACGGGATTTGAACCCGCGACAACCGGAACCACAAACCGGGGCTCTACCCCTGAGCTACAGCCACCATCTTCCCGGAAAATCACCGGGGAAATCCCGCGGGTCAGATCAGAGAGGGGCGGAAAATACGGCAAAGATTTGCATTTTCCAATGAATTTTTGCATCACGTTTGATGTGCGGTACAGCGATCTGTGTCATACCTTCCCCTTATGCTTTCACTCAACCCGGATTTTCGCCCCGTTGCCTTTAAAGAATGGCAACTTGTCTCCGACGCGCTGGCCCAAGGGGAACAGTCGATTATTCTGCGAAAAGGGGGCATTTCCGAGGGAAAGGCAGGCTTCCAGTGGCTGCATGAGAAGTTTTTTCTGTTTCCCAGCCTCTTTCATGAGCAGGCGGAGCAGGTGATTCCGGATTCTGCGGGTGGAACGCGAAAGATTCCTGAACCGTTGGCACCGGAGGGTAAGGTGGCCTTTTCAGTTTTTGTCGAAACGCTGGCGACGGGGCGACTAACGGACTGGGATGAAGTCGCGGCACTGGCACCGTATCACATCTGGAAAGAGGAGATCATTCGGGAGCGTTTCGAGTGGGGCGATGAACCGGGAATTTCCTGGGCAACCGTGCGCACCCATGTTCTCACTGATCCATGGATTCTCGACGACCGGAAAACTTTTGGCGGCTGCAGATCCTGGTTCGGTCTGCCCACGGACGAAGGCGGAGGCTTCCGGGGACGGCTGGAAAACGCAACGACTGTCGAGCCGCATTGCGGGTGGCCCCCGGAATTGGTCTGACTGCGAAGGACAGGGTGGAAAGAGATTCCCTCATCGACGGACACCATGTTAGTATCCTTGAAAATATTGGTCCGTCTATCACATGAAACTTCCCGAACTATCAGCGGCGTTTCTCACAGCGGTAGGATTTCTTTTGCCCGTTTTCATTGCCGCAGGGACTGATCACGCGATCCCACAATCGACCTGGTCGACAAACGGAGCGAAGCCGCTTCCCTCGCGAATGAAAAAACACACGGAAGGAATCACTTCTGTCGTGATTCACCATACCGAGAGCCCCAACCAGACCCCGGCGATGGAACGCGGCAGGCTGATGGGTATTCAGCGATACCACATTGATGACCGTGGCTGGGGAGACATCGCCTACCATTATCTCATCGGACCCTCGGGGAAAATTTATGCCGGGCGGGATGCCTCCTATCAAGGCGACAGCGGGACGAACTACGATCTCGACGGTCGACTGCTCGTTTGCATGGTTGGCAATTTTTCGGAGCAACTGCCTGAGAAAGTGGCGATGTCTTCGCTTATCAATTTTGTTTCCGCCAGGTTACAGGAGTATAAACTGTCCCCCTCCGATGTGGTGACGCACCGAATGGTTGCCGCGACCGATTGCCCCGGTGAGCGATTGCAACAGTGGTTCGATGACGAAGGCGGAAACGAAGTGATCGCGAAGGTTTTCCGGGGCGGCAAAGCGGATCGTCATCTCGACGCTCTCGATTTTCAGAAAAATCCAGCCACGACAAACGCGATGAAACCACGAAAGCCGGAGGGGGATTCGACCCGCGAGAGCGGTCCAGTGGTTCCGGAGGGCTTTGCGAAAATCGAATCGCTCGCTGTGGCACCGGTGACAGCAGGGAAAAAAGACATTATTCTCAATCTCCGGTATCGCTCCCCCGACAAAACTACGGAGTTTAGTGTGATGTTAGTTAAGGCCGCCCGGCTCGGGACCGGCGAATACGATCGCCTCATCACATGGAAGTCGATCGAGGACGGCGAAAGAGAAACCACTTCTGATTCCGAAGAATCGGGGGGCCCGGAAGCGGAACGTGTTGTCTCACGCTTCGGGATCTCCGGGCCGGGGAATGCCTACACGCGGTACTTTTTGCGTTCATACTCAACAGGCACGGACGTCGAATCCTATGCCATTCTGTGGGAGTGGATGGTCTCCGATTCGGAAGCGCAGCAAAAGTGGTCGCAGGCCTATCATGATTTCAAGAACTCGATTGATGTCCCGGCAATCATGCGAAACAACAAGTAATTCTCAGCCATGAAATATCTCAATCCGTTTCAGATAGTATGCTTTCTTTTGGCTGCCGGAATTTTTTCCCATGCGGGGTTGGCGGGGGAGCGGGTCGCCCTCGTAATCGGAAACGGGGAATACGAGAATGTGACCGTCCTGGATAACCCCGTGAATGACGCCGAGGCAGTGACGGCAAGGTTGCGGGTCGGTGGGTACGAAGTCATTCATGTGGAGAATGGCGGCG
>JAKSBG010000031.1 GCA_022361255.1 Verrucomicrobiales bacterium | reverse complement strand
TCGTCAAATTTCGGTGCGAAAGTGAGTTCCCGTTCGACGGCCTTGCGGTCGTCCCTGCTTCCAAAGGTAATTTCTGCTGAAGTAGACATTTGAATTTTGTTGTCTGGTCAATTTGCGATAGACAATCCTCTCACTGCCAGTCATAGATGCAACTGGAACTGATGCAACGCGGGAAATTCATCACATTTGAAGGATCGGAAGGCTGCGGCAAGTCGACGCAGATTCGCCGCTTTGTCGACCATTTGAAAGACTGCGGCCTCGAAGTCCTCACCACCCGGGAGCCCGGAGGCACCGTTGTCGGGGAAAAAATCCGTCATCTTTTGCAGTTTGATCAGGAAGCTGCGGATATGACTCCGGAGAGCGAGCTGCTTCTTTTTGCCGCGAGTCGGGCTCAGCTGGTTCGTTCGGAAATTGCTCCGGCGCTGGAAAGAGGAACCTGGGTGGTTGCAGATCGCTTCCTGGACTCCACGACCGTCTATCAGGGAATCGCCCGGGGGCTCGATTTGGCGAGCGTAAAGGCGATCAATGCTTTTGCTGTCGGCGAAACCAGGCCTGATTTGACGATTCTGCTCGATCTCGACGTGGAGGTGGGACATTCCCGTGCGGTGGCTGCCAGCGCCGGAAAAGAGGATCGTATGGAGGCACAGCCGATGGCGTTTTTCCATTCCGTTCGACAGGGGTATCTTGATCTCGCGAAGGAGGAACCCGGGCGCATTGCCGTCATCGATGCTTCGGTATCGATCGACGAAGTGACGGCAGCGATTCAGGCTGAGTTTGCCGAAAGAGTAGGGGAGGTCGGAGCATGAGTTTCACTCTTCCCGCAGCAATGGATCTGATCGACCGTGCAAAAGAATGCGGCCGGCTCGCTCATGCCTACCTCATTACCGGTCCCGCCGGTTCCGGAAAAGAGGCGCTTGCGATTCGAATGATCGGAATCGCCAACGAAGGCATCGACACTTCGGTCAGCAGGCTGGAAGAATTGCGATCCAGTTGGATTTCGGTGATTGCGCCGGAGTCGAAGTCCCGTCGAATTACGGTGAAGGCAATTCGGACGGTCGAGCATACCCTGCAGATGGCCGCTCCATCCGCGACTACGAAGTTTGCCGTCGTCAGAGATGCCGACTGCATGGGCGTGGAGGCGGAGAATGCCTTTCTGAAAACCCTCGAAGAGCCACCCGAGGGGAGTCGTCTGCTCCTGCTCAGCTCCCGTCCGGAAATGCTGCTCGAGACGATTCTGTCCCGCTGCATTCGCATCGACCTCACCGGAAAACCGGGGCCGGCGGAACTCGATGACACGACGAGAGAATTCCTCGATTCCTTGCGAAAACAGGGACGTTCCGGCAGCATCGGTATTTCCGGAGCATTGGGCCTGATGGCGAAATTTTCCGCCATCCTCAAAGAGGAAAAAGCAAACGTTGCCGCGGAGAATGAAGCCTTGCTGAAAGAAGAAGTGGCCCATTACCGTCAGACGACAGAAGGGGACTATCTCAAGCAACGCGAGGAATACTACAAAGCACTGACGGAAGCGGAATACCTGCAGCGACGAAACCGGTTGATTGATTTTCTGATGATGTGGTTCGGCGACGCCATGCGCCAGCAGAATGGAGGAAGCCATCTCGATCTACCCGACTACGCCGCAGCGACGAAGGAGCTGGCGGAGAATTTGACAACGGATGAACTGAGCCGGCGCGTCGAAGCGGTGGAAAAGTTGCGCGGTCATCTCACTACGAACGTATTTGAAGCCCTCGCGCTGGAGGTTGGCTTCATTCGGGCTTTCGCGTGAACCCGGATAAGAGGCTCGACCCGCTCAATCCTTCCGGGCAATGACCTCTCTCTCCCACTTGTCGGAATCGATGGAAGCGGTCTTTTCCCGTAGCCGTTTTACAACTCGAAATTTGGCGAGAGTGACGGCGTTTTTTGTCATGCCGGTTTCTTCGGCAACCTCAGACGGACTCTTGCCCTGAAGCGCTGTCATTTCGAAAGCATTCCAGATTCGTTCGGCAAATTCGGGACGGACTTTCTCCATCGCCCAGCTCATCAGCTCGCGCTGATATTCCCGCTCCCAGTCTTTTTCCTCCCGCTCGTCAGGGGTTTCTTCGATCTTTCGAACCATTCCCGTTTCAGCCGCGGTAACGGGGCGCTTTGACATCTTCCGGTAGTGGGCGGAAATGGCGTTGCGAACGGCCGTGAACAACCAGCCTTTGAATTTTCCTTTCTCCGGATCGTATTCGAAATTCTCCATGGCCAGAGACACCGAGCGCATCACCTCCTGGACAATATCAGCAGCGTCCTGGGCCTTGATCTCCCTTTTCTGGCAGTAGCGGTAGAGCAGAGGGGTGTAGATCTCGGCAAACTCACGCCACGACTCCTCGTCTGCGCGATCCCTAAGGCGCAGGAGCAAGGTTTGACGTGTTACGAGAGGGTCGTCTGGCATGGGAGATCCTGTCAGGAGGGCAGGCAGGAAAAGACGGCGGAAGCCCTCCCAAGATAGGGGGGAGACAAAAGGAACGCAATGGTTTCCCGTTTCAGAATCAGGCTGGCCTGAATCCTACTTCTTCCCCTCCACTTCCTTCACGTGATCGAGAAAGTCGCTGGTCTCTTTCTTCACCACCGGCAGGAGGATATACAATCCGATGAGGTTGGGAACAACCATGGCAAAGAACATCGCGTCGGAAGCTTTGAGAACGTTGCCGAGGGACGCCGAGGCACCGATGACGGTGCAGATGCAGAAGAAAATACGGTAGGCGAGAAGCACCCCTTTGTTGTCGCCCACGAGAAAGGTCACCGCGCGCTCGCCGTAGTAGGACCAGGAAATCATGGTCGAGAAAGCGAACAGGATTACTGCGACCATGAGAACGATCGGGAACCACGGAATGGCGCTGGCGAAAGCCTCGGAAGTGACGGCAACCCCCTGTTCCGTTCCGCCGAGGCTCTGGCCTGCGTAGCTGTCGTAGGTTCCCGTGGAAATGATGACAAAAGCGGTCAGTGAACAAACCACCACCGTGTCGAAAAACGGCTCCAGAAGCGCGACGAGACCTTCGCTGGCCGGTTTGTCTGTCCGAACTGCGGAGTGGGCGATCGGAGCGGAGCCGACGCCAGCTTCATTGGAGAAAACGCCCCGCTTGATGCCCTGGATGAAAACGGCGATGAATCCGCCGACCACGGCCGCTTCCGGCTTGAAGGCTTCGGTGACAATGCGGGAAACGACGTGGGGCACTTCGCCGATGTTAATTACGAGAACGACCAACGCCGCGATGACATAAATGCCGCACATGAACGGAACGAGAGTTGCCGTAACTTTCGCGATCCCTTGAATGCCACCGATAATGACCGCTCCAACGAGAACGGCAACAATCAGGCCGAACACCCAGTTCTGTTCCTTGAAGAGACCCGTCACTTCCGTGAACTGGATCTGCGCCTGATTGATCTGAAACATATTCCCGGCACCGATCGCGCCGCCGATGCACATGACCGCGAAGAAGATCGCGAGCACTTTTCCGAATCCTCCCATTCCCCGTTCTGCCAGTCCGCGGGAGAGATAATACATCGCGCCCCCGGATACTTTCCCGCTTTCGTCGATTTTCCGGTATTTGACCCCGAGAGTGCACTCGCAGAATTTGGAGGTCATTCCGAGAAAGCCCAGCAGAATCATCCAGAAAGCGGCACCCGGACCACCGGCGCAGATTGCGATGGCGACACCGGCGATATTTCCCAATCCCACGGTTGCAGAAAGGGCTGCGGTGAGCGCCTGGAAATGCGTGATCTCACCCTCGGCGTCTTTGGCCGTGTATTTTCCTGTGACGGTTCGAAAGGCAACCCCGATTGCGCTGATATTGATGAATCGGAAAAACAAGGTGAGAAAGAGGGACGTTCCGGCAAGGAGAATCAAAACGATCGGAACTGACATGCCCGCAACCGGCACCGTCGTGAAAACGATTTTATCGATCCAGAAGGCAAGGGGCTCGATCATCCCATCGATCTTCTGGTCCAGCGATGCCGGTTTCTCCGTCGCTTCTTCGGAGAGAGCGAGGGAAGGTAAAATGAGAAAGAATAGAGCGAAAAAGAAACGTTTCATGACAAGCAGTTGGGACCGCAGCGTTTATTCCAAACCTCTCAACTGATTGCAACGTAGAAATGCAGCACTTTGCTCAAATAATCGTTCATCGGCGGAAAGCGATGATCGCACTGCGATACCCGATGGGCGATACCCGCTGGGCGACACCCGATGGGCGATACCCGGTGGGCGACACCCAGTGGGAAAAACGGATACCGTTATTCTTGCCTGAGCGGCCGGGGCCATCTCCCGACC
>JAKSBG010000291.1 GCA_022361255.1 Verrucomicrobiales bacterium | reverse complement strand
GTTTTTGTATACACCAAAACCATTTCCTACGTCAGCTACGCTGTTCACGCTAATGACAGTTGCGATCCGAATTGTCTCTCCTGCAGCGATGGTGCCGCCAACAATGACGTAGTCGAAAACATTAAACCCAAAGTATTGAGGAGAAGTGTTCAGGGTGCCCGGCCCCTCGAGCAAGTGGGGTTGTTCAACGACGGAATAGTTTCCTGATCCAAAGACGGAATTCAAAGGAGCTCTTAACAGGACGTTCTCGATGGGGAGGTCACCCAGATTCTCGATCGTATAAATAAATGTGACGTCAGTTCCGGATACGTCGGCTCGCAATGCAACCCCCAGGGAACTGTCTCCGATCAGTATGGGAGTGGGAGTATTTTCGTCGGGAAAAAGGCCATCCGTTGGATCTCCGTTTCCGTTGGGATCCGGGTCTGCTCCTGCAGTTGAGAAATCGCGGGCGACAATGCCGTTAAAATCGCGGGCTATAACCTCAAACTGGCTTTGATAGGTTCCGACTCCCGTGTCCAGAGGATCTGTGAGTGTAAATACCTCAACAACGAGCTGAATCTGTGCTGTTTCGTATACTTCGAGAGTGCTTCCGCTGAGTAACAAATCGGTGTCTCCGCTTCCGTCGAAGTCCGGGTTCAGGTTTGAGAAAGCCGGGGCGACAATAAAGGCAGGAGGGGAGGTGATGGCGTAGTTCCCGGCTCCAAAAGTGGCGTCGAGATTGTAAGTCACCGTGATGTCAGAAGTGGGAGAAACCTCAAGGTTCTCTAGATAAATATCGATAGTTACCTCGTTTCCGGAAGTCGTCGCATCAAGAGCTCCTCCCACTACCGCCATTGATCTGACGCGAAACGATGATCCTGAATCCTCCCCGGGGCTGCCGGGAGAGCTGTCACCATTCGTGTCGGGGTCGGTTCCGCTGGTCGTTACGTCCAATAGGGTCACCCCACCAGGTTGGGTTCCGCCAACCGTGGCTCTACTCGTGTAGTCGCCCAGTCCGTTCCCTCGATTGATGATCTCGTGGACAGATACTTCGACTCGTATTTGTGCGGTATCGTACCCGGAAAGACTGCTGCCTTCCGCAATAATCCCGGTATCTTCAGATCCGTTGAAAAACTGGTTCAGGGTTATGGTTCCCGGATCATCAATGAAAGAAATGGCTACCACCGAATAGTTTTCGGCTCCGAAGATTGCGTCCATATTCTCCTCGAGAGAAAGGTTGTTAATTGAAAAGGACCCGAAAGATTCGAGGTAGTAGTCGAACGTCACAGATGCGCCGACAGCAGTAATATCGGTAGCCACCCCGATTTCTGAGATGAGCGAAAAGGACAGCGGGTCGTCTTCCCCGGAATCGTCCGCATCTCCATTCCCATTGGTGTCTGCATTCGTTCCTGCGTCAGACAGGTCGGACACGACAGGGCCTGTTATGCTTTCTCCGGTAACGGAAAACTGAGCTTCGTAGTTGCCGAGTCCGAAGCCCTGGTCCGTGATGTTTATCACCAGCAGTTCAGTAAAGATGACAACCCGCTCGCCCGGTGAAATGGTTCCTCCCGGTTGAAAAACAGCCGTATCTGTCGAGCCGTTGTAGGAGGTGCTTCGAGTCAATCGTCCGCCGTTCTGGACAATTTCAGTCGCACGGGGCGTTACGATCGTCCCATAGTTTCCTGCGCCGAACACCGTATCGAGATTCTGCGTCAGATTGATGTTGGTCAGGTCTGCTTCTCCCAGGTTTTCGACTACTGTCTCAAACCGGATGCGGCGTCCCACCTCATTTCGAACACTTCCCGATACGTTAACTGGCGCAAACGCAAGGTTTTCCAATACCTTCATCGAGCAGGCGGTGCCGATAGAGGGGGAAACTCCGACCGTGATGGTAGTGGGGTCGTTTTGCCCCGGAGCGTTCGCATCTGAGCCCCCTGAACTGTCGGGGTTGGTTCCGGAATCGGAAAGGTCAGTGGTCGCTCCGTCTGCTGCTTTCGCATGTGTGAAGACCTGTGCTTCGAAACTTCCGACTCCGTCTCCCGTGTCGACGACATCAATGACATCTACGACAAAGCGAATGTGAGCGGTGCTGCCAACATCGAGAAAGGGGGCTGTCCGTCCGCCTTCCTGGAGTTGGATCAGCTCTTTGTCGTCACTCCCATCGAAATCGGGATTTAACGAAAACGTGGTGGGGTTCGAGACGAAGGACGGGGGAGTGGTGATGTGATAATTCCGTGAGCCGAAGGTGGAAACCAGATCCAGGACGGCGCGGGGAAACTCCACTGGTGCGTCGTCGAGATTCTCCAGATAAAGATCGAAAGTGACTTCCGTGTCGGAAACACTGGTATCCAGAGCGGATCCAAACAGACCTTCCTCGAGAGCTACAACCAGAGTCGTTCCGGCGATGGAGGAATTCCCGATCGAAGACGTTACCTCGTCTGCGAGGATTTGATATTCTCCCGGCTGCGCGGCGATGACATTCAGAGAGAAGCTGAACGGCGCCCCCGGATCGATGGTCAGTCCGGACAGTTCAAAATGACTGGATCCCGGTGTCGCGGAGAGAGGTGGGGTGGAGGGGGGATTCGCGAGAACCACTCCATTCGGCAAATTGATCGATACAGCTACGTTGGTAGCTGTCGTTTCCGAGCGGTTGGAAATGGTAAAAGCAACTTCATGAGATTCGCCGGGTTCGGCCGGGCCCGACGGGACACTTGCGTGAATCGTCAGAGGGTCAGCCGCAAAAACTGTTCCTGCAGGCAGGAAAAGAAAGGCGGAAAGTAGCAGGCGAAGAAAACGTTCGCGTTTGATCATCGGTATCTGGAAGAATGAGTTTGAGATGCGGACACCGGGCTGCCTACGGCTTAGCCAGGAGCTTCTCGAGTCTGCTCAGTCTTTCTTCCAGTTCCCGGTTTGCCGCTTTCAGGTCTGTAATTTCCTGCTCCTTTTCTTTTGCTTCGCGGTGAAGCGCTTGAATGGACACGAGGGCAATTCCATCTGCGTCCGCCATCGAGATGACCCGGTCACTTGCTCCCAGAGAAAATGCTTCGTGGAAATCCTGGGCCATGGGACCGATGTGGATCACATCTTCCCCGGTGTAGCGCCAGGTTTGCATAGGGACGCGGGACAGTTTTTCCAATACCTTCGCTCCATCGACTGCTGCAAGAGCGTCTTTGCGATTGCGGTCGGATGAACCGTTCACCGTTCCGGCAGCAGTGACGTTGCCGCTTGCGTCAATTGTAAGGAAAGGATTTCCGCCACTGTTGATGACAAGGGATCCGGTATCGTCAACGGTGATATCCCAGTCCGAAGCTGTCGCGGATCCGGTTGTGTTGCTGATAGCAAGAGAAGCAGGGCCATTGTTTCGCAGCTCAAGAATATTCCTCGCTCCGCTCGTTGGATTGGTGTTTTCGATCACCGCAGCCGAAACGTCGGCAGACTCCTGCGCGTGGAGTTTCGCTGTGGCATTTGCAAGCCCGAGCCCCACCCCGAGAGGGCCGACTG
>JAKSBG010000032.1 GCA_022361255.1 Verrucomicrobiales bacterium | reverse complement strand
GGCTGCAGCCACGAGTGGTGGCACAAATTCAATGAGAAGAAGCAGAACGAGCAGCTCCGGGCCCACGCGCACATGAAAATGAACGAGGTCGCCTATTTCCTGCGACAGCTGCACGAGGGGGAGGATGCCCGTGAGAGCAATGGGCGAAGCATCCTCGAAAACACGATGCTGACGATCTCGACCGAGTCCGGAGATGGTCGTCACAACGATGTGAAACGCGAGCTTTCAGGCGTTTTTCACGCGGTGACCGGAGCCAACGGTCGTTTCAAAACCGGCCAGGTTCTGGATGCGAAGGCGGAAGGGCTCGATCTCTACAACACGATGCTTGAGGCGATGGATGTGAAGGAAAAGCTCGGGCCGGAAGAGCGCGAGCACCGGGCAGTGGATTCGGTTCGGGCGTGAATGGCCCGCAGCTGAAAACTCTCCCTGCGGGAAGTCGCTTCAAGCTGCTTCCGGGTAAAATCCACCGGTTGAGTTCGCCGGTCCCTTGCGGCGCTGTTCCGTTAACTCGCCACGGCTGCGGTTTTGTGAATCAAATTCTGCAGAATCGCAGCCCGGTCGAACTGCATCGCGAACTCTTTGGCCCGGCTCGAAAGCTCCCATCGCTCCTCGTCGGTCATGAACCAGGCGCGATTGAGGCATTCGGTCAGTTGCTCGACATTGCCGGCTTCGTGCTCGAGGCAGTGGCCTCCACTTGCTTCCGGAATGCCACCGGTGCGTGTCGTAATGACCGGGCCGGGGCCGCCTGCAAGCATTTTCTCGGCGACCGCGATTCCGAAGGTTTCGATAAACTCCGGTCGGGGCTTGCTGGGAAGGCAGTAGGCAAAGGCTCCGTGCATCAGGACACCTTTTTCTTCATCAGAAACGTCGTCGAGAACGCGGATCGAGGTTTCCGTTTCCGACATCTTCCGGATTTCCTCTTTCATCGGTCCGTTCCCGCAGATGATGAGCTCTTTGTTGCCGTAAAGTTCGCTCTTCCGGAACGCTTCGATAAGATCATCGACGCCTTTGGCGGGAGCAATTCGCGAAAGGAACATGACGTAGCCGTCCCGTTTGAGGTCACGTGAATGCAGTAAATCTTCGACACGCTCAGGGGTGTTTTCGATTTCGGTATACACCTTCGTGTCGATCGCCGGAAAGCTGATTTCAACGCGCTCGCGAAGCTGCTCCGCGAACCGGGTTCCGAGTTTTGCGTCCACTTTGGCCCCGGAATCGACGATCATGTCTTTTGTGAACTGGCTCACTGCCACGGGAAGATCGTGATCGAGATAGTTCGCAAGGACCATTTGAGCGGCTCCGGTCTGACCGGCGGCAAGAGCATTCGTGACAACATTCGTGATGTCAGAACCGACTGCTTCGCCGATGGTGGAAACTTCCGGATTGGTACGAAGTTTTTTGAAGCTGTCGACGGCGTTCATCACCATCTGTCCGTGAGGAACGAGGTAGAGATCCATCAGGAGTGTCTTGCCCGGAAGATCATGAAGAAGGTCGACGAGTTGGCCGCTGATAGCGTAGCCGAGACGCCCGTCGAGAACTTTGTAGTCACCAATGGGAGCGGGGCGGTGAACCTCAATTCCCGGCGAATACTCCGAGATGGTCTCGAGCGGTTTCAGGGGCAGTCCGCTGTTTTCGAGCGTTTCAATGGGATAGCTTACAATATGGGCAGATTGAAAGCCGGCTTCGATAGCAGCCTCGGCAAGATTGCGAGCCTCAGTGGAATGGCCGCAAATGATGGGGTCCGCGCGGACGACGAGAATCAGGTTTTCAGCTTTGCGGTCGTTCGGTTTGGTCAAGGTAGTATCGGATGGTCGGTCAGAAGAATGGATCATTTTGTACGGCTGGGTTTTGGTTGTTCCTGCACAAGCGATGAACGCAGCTTGTGTGCCAAGTTCGGATTATTTTAGAAATCCGAAGGAACAAATTCGTGCCGGTTTTGACACGAATGCCGCACAGGAATGTGCTGTAACTCTCTCTAATTGAGAAAGGAAGGGGGCCTCGTGGATGTTGCCCAGTCGGACGGTTCCGGGCCCATTTTCAGTCGCAAGGTCGCTTCCGCCGCAAACTCGGAGAGTTTCAAATAGCACCGGTCCAACGGCTGCCCGTTCAGTTCCGCGCTCTGAATATAGAAATTCTCCGGCCCCTGATTTTCTGCGATGACCGTAAAATCGCCACCGAGGAGGTGGAGCGTGGCCTTCTCAAAAATCGGGCTTCCAATCAGCATAATCGGCAGTCCTGTGACCGGGAAAATGCCAACGGCACTCCAGACATACCAGGAGGAAAGTCCACCCGAGTCGTCGTTACCGGGCAACCCGCCGCGGCCGGTGGTGAACTGATATTTCATCACATTTCGAACCACAGCGGCCGTCCTGTCGTGACGCCCGGCGAAGAGATAGGCATAGGGGGCCTCCATGTCCGGTTCATTGTTCAGACCTTCGAAGCGGTGTACGGTCCGGCCCGGTTCCGGTTCGGCAAAACCGAAGAAGAGATCGAGCAGTTCGACGAAACGTTTTTCTCCCCCTGCGAGATTGATTCGGCCAACCATGTCGTGGATGAATCGGAAAGAGTAGTTCCAGTTTTCTCCCTCGTAGTAATCCGAATCCGCACTGAGTAGTCCTGTCTTTTCGTCGAAAGCGTTGCGCCAGTGGTAGGAAAGGGGAATGCTGCGGTCGTAGATGACCTGGTCACCGAGCGTCTTTGCGAGCTGTGCGATGCACCAGTTCGCGAAGGCGAGATCCAGGGTGTGTGAGAGCGGTTGAACGACGTGGTTTTTGGCAAACTCGGCGAATTTTCCCCCGCGCCCTTTCCCGCTGAGGCTGGTTTTCCAAAGCAAACGCAGAACTTCGTCCCAGTCACCTTCAATCCCGCGCATGTTGGCATCGTTCAGAATCATGTGGCAAAGCCCGGTCGCCTGTTTGGCAAAGCGTTCCGGTCCGTTGTCCATGAGGTAACTCACGGGAAACGCTCCCTCCCGCCTCGCGACTTCGACCAGGAATGTCACGAAGTCTTTCCCCAGCTCCGGCCACAGTGTCATCACCAGTGGAAGCTGTGTTTTGTAGAGATCCCAAAGGGTGGAGAGATCAAAGAAGAACGGTCCGCTTCCGGGCGCGAACGGATTTTCATCCATGAAATCCGCCGGCTTGATGGTGGAGTGATAAAGCGCTGTATAGAACACTTCGCGCATTTCATCGGTTCCGCCCTCGACATCAATTTTTCCCAGCACCGAATCCCAGAGTTGGCCCGCTGCCGCAGCTGTTTGCTCGAAGGTTCGGGAGCTTCCAATCTCAAGAGCTTCATTCGAGCGATGCTTGTCGTGCAGAGAGAAAGAAATGCGGAGCTCGATCGGTTCGCCTTCGTTCACTGCTTCGAACCAAATTCCGAAAGGCAGCTCCTGCCTGCGACTCTCTTTCGTCGCTTTGAATTTCTCCTCTCCTTCATCGAGAATTCTGCCATCTTCCCAGAATCCTGAGTCCCTGACCTCGGTGAGGCACTTCAGGTGAAAATAGAACGGAATCCCCTCGATCAGGACCCTGCCTCTGTAGGTGTTGAGATCAATGGCGCGGGCTTTTGCTTTTTCTGGATAGCTTTCCATCCCGTCGATGAGGAGCCCTCCGGACGTCAGGTTCACGGCTACTTTTCCCCGGCAGTTTTCAGGAAAATGATACCGATGCAAGGCGGTTCGTTTCGTGCAGGTAACTTCAAAATCCACTCCTATTCCCCCGAGTCTCCCGGAGTAAAAACCAGGTCTTGCCTCTTCCTGTTCAAGCGGGTATGGCTCGCCGAGGCCTTCAAGGCCAGTCCCGGTGAGGGGAGTCGTCAGGAAATAGTTGTAGTACATCCGGATTCGTCCCGTCCCGGACTGCTGGAAGTGCGCAATCCCGAGAGCGGTGTGATCGTCAAAGAGCGTCTCAGGGGTGTCTCCGGTCAGCGAAACGGCATACTTTCCGTAGCCGGTTACGTAAGCTCCGGAGTAGGCGCAGGCCGATACCATTCCAAAAGGAAGCGTGGCTCCCGGGTGCGTGTTTCCGATGGGAGGCTTGGCGCACCACCAGGTTGCCGCGATTCCGGATGGTTCGGGGAGGGCGGCGGGATCGCAACCGATGAATGGATCCACCCAGCGGGAGTTTCCGGATGATGTTACAGGGGGCATGTTTTCAGAAAGCTCTGCTAGAAAAGCAGGATCGAAGCCAATATCCGGAAAAAGATCTTTTTTCTGAATCAACCTTCCTCAACGGATTCCCGAAAAGATTGAAACTCCGCGTCCCGCATCGAGATGAGATTGTCGTCCGTGGGGAAGCGTCCCTCCTGCACATCCGCAATGTATTCGGAAAATGCACCGATTCGCTCCTGCTGAAGTCGATCATTCTCCGCTTTGAAATCCCGGTAAGCCTTTGCGTGTCGCGGGATGCGCTCATCGTAGTCTCCGAGAATGTCGCAGGAAAAAAGAAACTGGGTGTCGCAGCCGGTTCCCGAGCCCAACGACATGAGAAGCAGCGAGGTATTCGCGCTGAGGTAGGATGCGAGCTGGTGGGGGACTACCTCGAGCTCGGCTCCGTAGGCGCCCGCGCTCTCCAACTCCTTCATTTTTCCATAAAGCATTTTGGCTTCCTCTGCCGTTTTTCCGATGGCCCGATAGTTTGTCCAGGTGACGTGCCGCGGCACCAGGCCGAGGTGGCCGACCACGGGGATACCTTCCCGGGCCATGCCTTCGATCAACCACGGGCTGCCCGAGCAATAGACCGAGCTGGCACCGGTCTCGAGCGCCTGAAAGGAAATCCGGATCGCCTCCTCACGCGTCGCCATTCCGTGTGGGGTGGCACAGGAGAGAAAGCTGTTCGGCGCAGCCTCGACAAGATGAGGCAACCGGGCCTGAGCCTCAGGTGAGTCATAGCTGCAGCTCATGAGATCGACCCCCGCCTGCTCCGCAGCTGCCGCCTCCTCCGGCGATTTTACGTGGATGTGAGTCAGGACGCGTTGGCCCTTGAGTTGCTGGAGTTCGTAGACGGTGTATTTCTTTCTGGGGCGGAGCATAAGGAGAGCATATACTCTCTGTTTCGATCGAGACAAGGGATTCTCAGCGGTGCTTGAGTTTGATCGCCACCGCATCAATTTTTGTCTGGTCGCCATGCGAGCCGGAACTGAGGCGGAAGGTTCGGCTTTTGCGTCTCCACTTAATCTTTTTTCTCCCGTTTCGCCGGATTTTCCTTTTCAGACGCTTTTTGACTGGCTTGATACGGATCCGCAAACGACTGGTTTGATCCGGTGCCATTTCCTGTGAGATGTGTGAACCCGCCAGCACGCTTCCGGTGACGTTCCGATCTGTGTAATAGTAGATCCGGAAATAGCGATTGCCGCCGGAGCCGCGCGTCGAAAACCGGTCCGGAACATTCCCCCGGTTGCGAACATAGCAGTAGGTCGTCACTGTTCTCGCTTTGCGGGATTTCAATGTTTGTCGTTGCCCTGCGGTTGACAGGTTGACGATGTTATCTCCGATACCAGTGGACGCAGCCGACGACCGGCTCAAAAAGCAGTCCGGAGAATAGACTGGTGGAACATCCTCATACCGGGCAATGCCAAAATTCATCGGGGTGGAGAAATTGGGAGTCGTTTTTCCTGCTGCCACGATTTTGCCATCCGGCTGGAGGGCGATTGCGTTCGCATTGTCAATGCTTGCCGTTCCGATATCCGTCAGGGAGAGACCACTGTTTCCCCATTCGGGATCCGGGGTCCCGTTGGCGAGCAGGCGTGTCAGCGCAAAGTTTTCCCTGCTTCCGCTGCTGTAAGCGCCCCCGGCAATGACGATCTTGTCGTCCCCGGTGATCAGAATGTCATTGGGATCATCGTCTCCATTCGAAAAGTTAATCGCGACGATTCCATCGGTTCCGAAGTCGGAATCGAGCGTTCCATCTTCCATATATTTTACTGCGATAAAATCCCGGTTGGTATTCACCGCTGTCCCTTCATACGCAAAACCTGCAGAGACGATGGAGCCATCGGACATTTGCGCGAGAGCCTCGATTCCGTCACCATCCGTCCTGACGTCGAAAATCAGGACCCCGTCTGTTCCGAAAGTTGTGTCGAGCGATCCGTCGGACAGGAATCGCATGAGAAGGTGGTCGTAGGTCAGCGTGCCGACAGCGGTTGAAGTTGTTCCTCCCGCCATGATTTTGCCGTTCGAAAGAACAATCACCGCTCGAAACTGATCATCAAAACCGTTCATATCGATGGTAATCAGCCCTCCCGTTCCAAAGGTGGGATCGAGAGTTCCGTCGTCGAGGTATCTTGCGACAGCGACATCGTTATCCGCCCCGCTATGTTCCACATATGTGCCGACAGCGACGATTTTTCCATCATCCTGTCGTGCAATCGATTCGATGGCGGCCCCGGTTCCTGCTCCGAAAGAGGTCGTTACCACTCCACCGCTTCCGAAGTCGGTATCGAGGCTGCCGTCGGAGAGATAGCGAATCAGGGCAAAACTGGATGACGAATAGCCACCCAGAAGAATTTTCTGATCGGGGGTGACGAGAGAATCACGAACCTGCTGCGGAGCCATCGCAATATCTGTAGTCACTTTGCCATCCGTACCGAAATCCGTATCGAGCGTCCCGTCCTCCGTGAGACGCAACAGGGCAAAATCGTTGTCCGAAAAACCGGTCACGATCAGTTTGCCGTCCGGCAGAACATGAATTCCGGTTCCGAAGTCCGCACTGGAATCAAAATCGACCGTGACCTTGCCGTCGGAGCCGAAAGAGAGATCAAGAGATCCTGGCGCTCCGGTAGCGGGGGGGATGTAAAGGAGGAGCAGGAAGCAGAAAATCGCGGCACCTGTGGTGCGTGGAGAGAAGGAGGGGGGCTTTTCCATCGCAATTCCAGTTTAGAGCACTGGATCGAACCGTGCTGTGCGTGAATTGCGATTCTCTGCCCGTGAAATAAACGGGGACAGCAGGAAAAGGAAAATTCGCAGGTTTGACGGCGGAGGGCTGGCACCTATGATGCAGGGATGTTTCGAACATTCTTTTTCCGTACCGTTTTCGCCGCTGCCCTTTTCTCGCAGCCTCTCTTGAATAGCGAGGCCGCTGATCGCCCGAATCTCCTCATCATACTCGCAGATGACCACCGCTATGATGCGATGGGATTTCTCGGCCATCCCTTTCTCGAAACGCCTCATCTGGACCGTATCGCGAGGGAGGGGGTGCATTTTGAGAATGCGGTGGTTACGACATCGCTCTGCTCTCCCAGTCGTGCCTCGATTCTGACCGGGCTCTACACCCACAATCACGGTGTCGCCGACAACTACAATCCGATCCCGGACGGGCTGGTTTACTTTCCGAAATATCTTCAGGAGAGCGGCTACGAAACTGCTTTCATCGGGAAGTGGCACATGGGGGGCGAGATTGATCATCCACAGCCGGGATTCGATCATTGGATTTCTTTCAAAGGACAGGGCGTCTATTTCGGCGATCCGAAGGAGGCCAAGGTAAAAGGCCGCTACGTGCCGCAGGTGAATCGCGACGGCTTCAATGTGAACGGCAAGCGGATACCCCAGGAGGGCTATATCACCGATGTGCTGACTGGATTTGCCCGCGAATGGCTTGAAGAACGCTCCGGGAAAAAACCGTGGATGATGTATCTCTCCCACAAGGCCGTCCACGCAGACTTTCTTCCCGCAAACCGCCACGCCTACTGTTACGAGGACGAGACTTTTGAAAAACCGAAGACGTGGCACGATCTGCCAGACGCCTTTCGCGACGTTCCGTTGTGGGTGCAAAATCAGCACAACAGTCGACACGGAACGGAATTTGCCTACTACACTGATCTGGATCTCGGAACTTACTACAAGCGCTATTGCGAAACGGTCCGCGCTATTGATGACAGCACCGGCGAGGTTCTTGCAATGCTGGAAAGTCGTGGCGAGCTCGACAACACCGTCATTCTTTACCTCGCCGACAACGGATTTCTCTTTGGGGAAAAAGGGCTCATCGACAAGCGAAATGCCTACGATGCATCCGTCCGTATTCCCATGCTGCTGCGTTATCCGGATGGCGTGAAAGCCGGCCAGAAATTGACCGAGGTGGTCGCCAATATCGACATTGCCCCGACGATGCTTGATTTCGGAGGAGTGAAAATTCCGGAGCACATGGATGGTGAAAGTTTTAAACCGCTCGTGACCGGAGAGTCAGACGAATGGCGTGACTACATTCTCTACGAATACATGTGGGAACGAAATTACCCTCACACGCCCACCACCCACGCAGTGTTGGGAGAACGGTTCAAATACATTCGCTACCACGGAATATGGGATGTCGACGAGCTTTTCGATCTCGAGAAAGACCCGGAAGAGCGGATTAATCTGATCAACGATCCGGACTATGCGGATACGGTAACGGAGTTGAATGCCCGACTCTTCGATTTGCTGGAGGAAACCAATGGAACCCAAATGCCGATTGGACGGGACCGCGGGACGAAGTTTCTCCACCGGAAAGAGGGCGGGCCAAAAGCGGCGCCTTTTCCGAAGTGGTTCTACCGGCAGCCTGACCCACCGGCTCAGTAAACGAATCGGGTCTGATTTTTTGTTCGACCAGTGCGGCAAATGATGTTTACCGTGAAGGTAATCCACACGACTCCATGAAACCTTCTTTCTTTCTGATTCTCAGTCTCCTTGCTGTCAGCCCGATGTTCACCAGCTGCCAGACCACGAAAAACGATGAAACCCGTTCGCAGGGAATCTCCGGTGAGGGTGTTGGTATGACCCGTGATGATGTTTACAACTGGCAGGACCGGACATTTCGCCAACTCGCCTATTGAAACAGGGTTCAGTCACAGACTCAACAGGGTAAGGTCCCGAACCAAACCCTGTTGAATAGACGAAAAACGGCCGCTTTGCAGCGGCCGTTTCCATTGATTTAAACGATTGTTGTCGCGATGCCGCCTAGACTGCGTCGCGAACTTTGATCATGGCATCGAGAATGGTGTTCCACGTATCGGGTGTCTCGAGCGTAGCATTCGGGAACATGCAGCCATCCCAGCAGATGTGCTCGATTCCGCGGTCGGCGTAGTCTTTCAGCCAGTAAGTCGCGCAGCGCGTGATGTCGAGTTTTCCGTTCGGATCATCCGCCGGGCAGTGTTTTCCGGTCTTGTCGTGACTTCCGGCGCCGTGGACGGTTCCGTCGTTCTGTGCGACATGAAAGTCGATCGTCCAGGGACGGAGCTTGTCGGTCATTTCCTCGTAGGCAGCCCAGAATTCCTCTTCGCTGTAGCCTTCCTGAAGGAGTGCGTGCTCGGGAGCGTTGTAGCCCATCAGGTACAGATACGTGTGAGCGAGGTCTGCCTGGAAGCCGAGTGTTTCTGGCATTCCGACTTCTTCGAGGAGATCGAGCATGTCTTTCCAGCTGTGCATCCCGGCCCAGCAGATTTCGCCTTCTGCGGCCAGCCGCTCACCGTGGTCGGCCGCAATCTTCGCCGCTTCCCGAAAGGTAGCCGCGATCCGCTTCGTATTGGCGACAGGATCATCTTTCCATTTCTCCACACCGAATTCAGCGGAGTCGATCCGGATGACCCCGCGCTTGCGAACGCCGTGGTCGTTGAAAACACCGGCGATTCGGCAACCGACCTTGACCGCGTCGAGAAATTTCTTCTGTGACTCGTCATCGCCCATCGCAGAGTCACCAACGGTTCCCGGCCAAACCGGTGCCACGAGGGAGCCCACATCGAAGCCGTAGCCGGCGATCTGGTCCGCGATTTTGCACAATTCGTCGTTGCTTGCTTCCGGATCCGTGTGCGGGAGGAAAAGGAAGTAGTCGATCCCGTCGTATTTTTGACCGTTCACTTCCGCACCTGCGGTGAGTTCGAGCATGCGCTCCAGTGAGATCGGTGGTTCCTGGCCTTCGTCGTCGCCTTTTCCGACGAGTCCGGGCCACATAGCGTTGTGCAGTTTCAATGATGACATGATGAAAGAAAAGTTGGGGGTTTCAGCTCCAAAGAAAATACATGAACGCCCGATCAGGGCAAGACGGAAGCAACGGCGCATGTATCGGCTTTCGCCAAATCCGTATGACCGGTGCAAGCGCTCGAAAGTGAGATTCATCTTCTCAGCAGTCTCGGAGGACCGTGACCCTCCGGGATTGTGATGAACGGAGGGTCGCCGTCCCCGGCGACTTCGAGGGACGCCCGCTTCATCTCCCCATCAAACGCTGCAGAATCTATTCACACGGAATGAGGGCAGGGGAACGGTTGACTTCACACGGGGCTTCGCGGAAATTGCGCGACGGACCGCTGAACGCGGTCCTGCTAAACTCCCTGTATCTACTTATGCACAAGCTTACATCTCTCTTTCTCACTTCGACCCTGGCTTTGGGCTTGACCGCATCTGCCGTCGCCGGACCGACAGTCGTCATTTCCACCAGTCAGGGCGACATCACTCTGGAGCTGAATCAGGAAAAGGCACCCAAGACGGTGGAAAACTTCCTCGGCTACGTGAAGGACGGATTCTACGACAACACGGTCTTTCATCGGGTGATCGAGGGATTTATGATTCAGGGCGGCGGATTCGGCCTGGAGGAGAGCGGCGAAATCAAACAGAAGGAAACAAAGGCCGCTGTGGAAAACGAAGCGAAAAACGGTCTTAAAAACGCGCGTGGGACGATCGCTATGGCCCGGACGAGCGACCCGCACAGTGCGACCGCTCAGTTTTTTATCAATCACGGTGACAATGACAACCTGGATTACCCGTCTTTTGACGGATGGGGCTATGCCGTTTTCGGCAAGGTGACGGAAGGCCTCGATGTGGTCGACAAGATCGCGAAAACCGCGACCGGAACGAAAACGCTGACCACCAAGGGTGGCAAGGCTCCGATGAAAGACGTCCCGCAGGAAACCATCGTGATCAAATCGATCAAAGTTTCTGAATAAGACTGAAAAGTCGAAGTTTTTTTAATTTATGAGTGAAAACAGTGAAAGCCTGCCCCGTGTCTTTTTTGACATGGAAGCGGGCGGAGAAAAGGTCGGGCGGATCGTTATGGAACTCCGCTCTGACGTCGTCCCGAAAACTGCTGAAAACTTCCGCTGCCTGTGCACGGGGGAGAAAATGGTGAGTTACAAAGGGAGCCCTTTCCACCGCGTCATTCCCGACTTCATGTGTCAGGGCGGCGACATTACCCGTGGTGACGGAACAGGAGGTCAGTCGATTTACGGCAACAAGTTCGAAGACGAAAATTTCGAACTGAAGCACACCGGACCCGGTATTCTCAGCATGGCAAATGCAGGACCGAATACAAACGGCTCGCAGTTTTTCATCTGCACAGCAAAGACCGAGTGGCTTGACGGCCATCACGTCGTGTTTGGCAGCGTCGTTGAAGGGATGGATGTCGTTGAGACGCTTGAGGCCCTTGGCAGCCGAAGCGGAAAGACTTCCAAGGAAATCATTGTCGCAGACTGCGGCCAGCTGTAAGGCTGAAATCAATTCATGAGCCGCCCCGCCTTTTTCGCAAGACGCGAAGCAAGGCCGGGGCGGTTTTCTTTTATCGGCGCATGAGGAAGAACAAACGCCGTCTGCGAACATCGCCTCTCCCGGTCCTGTTGTTTTTTCTCTGTGCCATATTTACGGGAGTCGCATCGAAAGGCATCGCCGGCGATCCGTTGGTAAAAGTCACTGCGGATGTCCCGGTTCGTCAGGGTTCGGAGGAATCGTGGCGCTATTTTCTTTATCTTCCGAAGGGGTATGAGGAAAGGGAAGAGAAGCGCTACCCCTGTCTCTTCTGGCTTCACGGGCGCAGTCTTCGCGGGGATGATCTTGAGCAAACGCGGCGATACGGTCCTCCGGCAATGCTGAGCAAAGGGCGTGACTATCCCTTTCTCACAATCTGCCCGCAGTTGCCGGACGGGGCCTGGCCGGCGGATGGGTTAAAAGCCCTTCTCGACGAGTGCCTTGAGAACTACCGGATTGATCCGGACCGCGTCATCCTGATGGGCGCCAGTCTCGGAGCCATGGGAGCCTGGAATTTTGCGGGAAGTCATCCGGATGATTTCGCGGCTCTGATCCCGGTTTGTGCTCATGGGCCCGGCTGGGTTGCGGAGAAAGTTACCGGGCTCACGATTCGTGCGGTGCACGGAGATGCCGACGAAATCGTGCCGATGCATGACCACGTGGTGTTGATCGAAAAAATCCAGATGCTGGGCGGAGATGCAAAGATTGAGATCGTCGCGGGTGGAGATCATGGCAGCGTGATCGGTCCGACATATCGTGAAGAGAAATGGATCGAGTGGATGCTTGCGCAGCGTAGACAGGAGGTAGCTGATGAATAACTCCTCCGAATATGACGCCGTGATCATCGGCTCGGGCCCGAACGGTCTTGCC
>JAKSBG010000207.1 GCA_022361255.1 Verrucomicrobiales bacterium | reverse complement strand
TCGGGGAAAGCGGCGCGTTGTCGGGGCTGAAAGACTTCGAATACCGGCGTCAGCAACAGCAGATGGCGGTTGCGGTCGGGCAGGCGTTTGACGAGGAACGACCGCTCGTTGTCGAGGCGGGGACGGGAGTCGGGAAGTCGCTCGCGTATCTGGCCCCTGCGGTGAAAAAGGCAATTTCGGAGCGGCGGAAGGCAATTGTTTCAACCCATACGATCAACCTGCAGGAGCAGTTGATTGAGAAAGATATTCCGCTCTTGCGGACAGTTCTGGACGAACCCTTCCGGGCACTTCTCTTGAAAGGGCGCCGCAATTACCTGTGTCCCGAGCGGCTCCAGAGCGCGATGTCGGGTGGCGGGGATATGTTTTCCTCGTCGGAGCTGGAGGAGATCAAGGCGATCTGGGAGTGGGCGCAGAAAACGCAGGATGGAACGCTGAGCGATCTGGATTTCGTTCCTTCCGGTCGGGTCTGGTCTCAGGTCTGCAGTGAATCCCATGCCTGCACGCCGCGCCGTTGCGGTCCATCCGGAAAGTGTTTTTATCAGGAAACAAAGAAGCTCGTCGCGGAGGCTGATTTGCTGGTCGTGAACCACACGCTTTTCTTCACTCTGTTGAACAGCCAGTCGGAGTTTAATGAATCGGGGGAAGGTTTTCTGTTTGCGGGGGACTTTCTTGTCTTCGACGAGGCACACACGCTGGAGCAGGTCGCGGCGCGACAGCTCGGAATGTCGATTTCGCAGATCGGGATGAAGTTTGATCTGCACCGGTTGTTCAATCCGAAGAACAAAAAAGGACTTTTCGCGCTGACCGGCGACAGCCAGGGGCGTCGCGCGGTAATGAAGCTGCTCGATGATATTGACGAGTTCTTTGAGGAGGTCGAACACACCTGCCAATGGAGCGAGTACGGCCGGGAATTCCGCGTTCGCGAGCCGGAGCTGGTTGAGGATATTCTGGGAGCGGGCCTGATCGAAGTCGGTCGCCGCGCCCGCACGGTTGCGGATCTGGCGAACGAATCAGTCAAAAATGAACTGACAGAACTCGCCCGTCGCATGGCCGACGCGCGCGCGGCACTGGCGACGTTTCTCGATCAGAGCGAGGACGGCCTCGTCTACTGGGTGGAAAAAAGCGAACGGGAATCGATCAGTCTGAACGCGGCGCCTATCGATGTCTCGGAGCTGTTGCGTCCGGTGTTTTTCGAAAGAAACCGTCCGGCTGTTTTCACGAGCGCGACTCTCGGAATCGGCGATCGCGACCTGGGCTATTTCCGGAATCGAGTCGGGGCGCAGGAGGTGGAGTCTTTGCAGATCGGGAGTCCGTTTCATTACGAGGAACAGATGAAAATCCACCTCGTGAAGCCGATGCCGCTGCCGAATGAAGAGGGATACGAGAAGGCATTGATCAAATGGATCGGCCATTTTGTAAAAGAGTCGAAAGGTAGCGCGTTCGTTCTTTTTACGAGCTATTCGCTGCTACAGCGTGTTGCCGATGAGATGTTCGACTTTTTCGACGAGGAAGGCCTGCAGCTCCTGGTGCAGGGCAGGGGGAAGTCGCGCGGGCAAATCATCGAGGCTTTCAAGGAGGATAAGTCGAGCGTGCTTTTCGGAACGGACAGCTTCTGGACGGGGGTTGATGTCCCGGGTGAGGCGCTGACGAATGTGATCATCACACGTTTGCCTTTCGCGGTCCCGGATCATCCGCTGACTCAGGCGAGGCTTGAGCATATCGAAGAGAAAGGCGGCAATTCCTTTATGGAATACAGTGTGCCGGAGGCCATTCTGAAATTGCGTCAGGGTGTGGGGCGCCTGATCCGCAGTGGCGAAGACGAGGGGATGGTCGTTTTGTTAGATAACCGGATTTTAACGAAGCGATACGGAAAGACGTTTCTCAATGCACTTCCCGAAGCTCCGGTGATCGTGGCAGAGTGATTGTAATGAGCTTTTTTGATCTCCAGGTAAACGGATACGCAGGTGTCGATTTTTGTTCGGCTGATTTGCGGGTTGAGGACGTTCGCAGGGCCTGTGAGGCGATGCGGGCTGACGGAATGGATCGCATACTGGCGACGATGATTACCGACACGGTCGACTCGCTTTCGGCCAAGCTCGAAAACTGGGTTCGAATCCGCGAGGCGGACGATCTGGTGGCGGAAGTGGTGGCGGGATTCCATGTTGAGGGACCGTTCATCAGTGCAAAGGAAGGCTACGTCGGGGCACACCCGGCATCGGCGGTTTCGCCGGCCAATATCGACGATGCCAAGCGTCTGCTCGATGCAGGGAGTGGTCTCGTAAAGCTTATCACGCTTGCGCCGGAAAATGACGAGGGGGCGAAAACGACCCGTTTTCTCGCGGAGTCGGGGGTGACGGTTTCCGCCGGGCATTGTGACCCTGACATGGACACACTGGAGCGGGCGGTTGATGCCGGTCTTTCCATGATCACTCATCTCGGAAACGGCTGTCCGGTTGACCTGCCCCGTCACGAGAATTTCATCCAGCGGGTTCTTTCGCTTCGTGGCAGACTCTGGGTGGGTCTCATCATCGATGGTTTTCACGTTCCCTGGTTCGCCTTGCGAAATTACATCGACCTGATCGGTCTCGATCGGATGATTGCGACGACCGACGCGATTCTTGCTGCGGGACTCGGTCCGGGAATGTATGAATTGTCAGGAGCACCGGTAGAGGTCGATGAGCAGGGAGTGGCGCGCCGCCCCGGATCGCCGAATCTGGCTGGATCCACTGTCCGGGCGCATCAGGTCGCGGCGAATCTAAGGGAGCATCTGGGATTTTCGGAAGAGGAAGTGCAGCAAGTGTTTTCGAAAAATCCGCAGGAGGCTTTGGGATTAGGATAAAAATGCCAAAAATGACAGGTTTGTAATTAAAGTGTTCATACTCCTGTCACTTTTTTCCGGCTGAGTGGGGCAGTATGCAAAATCTCCCCCTTGTTTTCTGTCTTCTCATCTGCTCGACTCTGTCGCTTTTTGGTCAGGGTGGACCGCGTCCCTTGCAACCGTTGAATCCTCCGCCCGCCCCGGCGGGGAATCCTGTCACGATTGATAAAGCAAATCTGGGTAAAGCACTGTTTTGGGATGAGCAACTTTCCTCCACTCGCACGGTCTCCTGCGGTACGTGCCACCAGCCTGTTTCCGGGGGATCGGATCCGCGTTCGCTTGTCGGAACGACGGACCATCCGGGAGCGGATGGAATTTTCGGGACAGATGATGATGTAACCGGTTCGCCGGGCGTTTTGAAAAAAACTTCCGCCGGGCTTCACGAGCTGGATGACTTTTTCGGCATCGCCGAGCAGGTAACGGGTCGCTACGCCCCATCTGCAATCAATGCGGGATACTCCAATACCTTGTTTTGGGACGGGAGGGCAACCGGTCGGTTTGTTGATCCTGTCTCCGGACAGACGGTGATTGCAAACGGGGCTGCGCTGGAAAGTCAGGCGCTTGGTCCGCCGACAAGCGATGTGGAAATGGCGCACGCCGGCAGGGACTGGACAAAGATCTCCAGCCGGATTGCCCATTCCGTTCCTTTGACCCTTGCTCCAACTGTCCCGTCGGATCTCACGACCTGGATTAACGGGCGTGACTACGCCGCTTTGTTTGAAGCGGCATTCGGATCTGCCGGGGTCACTCCTGCCCGGATCGCGATGGCAATTGCCACGTACGAGCGGACTTTGGTCTCCAACCAGGCTCCCATCGACGCTTTCATTGGTGGAAATCAAAATGCGCTGACGGCGCAGGAGCAATTGGGGCTGCAGGTTTTCAACCAGTCCAGATGTGCACGTTGCCACGGTGGAAATCGTTTTACGGATGACAACTTTCACTACATCGGTCTCCGGCCGCAGGATGAAGATTTGGGAAGATTCGAGGTGACCGGGAATGCCGGGGACAGGGGGCAGTTCAAGACTCCGACTCTTCGAAACGTGGAGTTACGCGGGGAGTATATGCACAATGGGCGCCTCCAGTCATTGGAGGAAGTAGTGGAGTTTTACAATCGGGGAGGGGACTTTGATGCGCCAAACAAGGACAACGATGTACGCCCGCTCAATTTAACGGAAGCCGAGAAAGCCGCGTTGGTCGCGTTTTTGGGGCGCCCGTTGACCGATCCCCGGGTTGCTGCAGAGACGGGACTTTTCTCCCGTCCCGGGCTCTACGCCGGGTCGGCGGGCGAGCCGGCGATTAATGATGACGGAGTTTCCTACTCAGGGAATCCGATTCCGGAAGTGATCGCGATAGAGCCGTCTCTGGCGGGAAGCCCGGATTTCACGGTGGCTCTGCATTCGGATTTCGCCGTCCGGAATATGGTGCTGGTGATCGATGATGCCCCCATCGCGTCCGGAGGTGGTACCATCCCGGATGAGGAATCAGTCTTGATGCGATATGCCTCGACATCTGACGCAGACGGGATTGCGACGGTGCCGGTGGCCATTCCCGGCGGAGGTGCGTTGCTTACGAAGACTCTTTACGGAAAATGGTTCGTGACTGACGGAGCCGGGGTAGCGGCAGAATCGGCAAGTTTCGAAACGGTTGTCCTCGGCGAAACCGCAGCTGTTATCGGTTCGCCGCAAAATTTGCAGAGCAACTTCGCCGCCGACTCCGTTTCGTTGACCTGGGATTCTGTCAGTGGAGCTGATCGATATGAAATCTACCGGGGCTCCACGGCTACGTTTTCGGAATCATTCCGGATTTCCACGCGGACCGGAACCACGTTTGATGACGACAGTGTCCAGGCCGATACGACATATTTCTACTGGGTGGTTGCCGTGGGTGAAGAGGAAGCGGGAACTCCTTCCGCAACGGAAATCGAAACGAGAGTGATTGGCAGTTTTGATCTGACGGCGACGCAAGGAACATCGACGAACGCCTCCGACCTTTCATGGAGAGAGCCATTGCCCGACGGGGCATCGTTTGAAGTGTGGAGAGGAGTAGCGAGTAACCCCGCCGGGTTTTCTGAATTGGCTTCCGGCCTCAGTGCGATGGCCTATTCCGACGCTTCCGGGATCGCAGCACGGACATACTTCTACCAGGTGAAATTGGTGGATGCCTCCGATGAAATTCTTGCACTCAGTTCCGTAGCCAGCGGGAGCCGGGCGCTGTCTTCGCCGGAGAATCTTACCGCAACGGTTGCCGCATTTTCTGATCGCATTCGACTCAGTTGGAGCGGCAATACTGATGCAACAAGCTATGTGATTTTCCGAAGCAACGGAGGTGCTGCTGCTCAGGTCGGAACGACATCGGGAACTTCCTGGGACGATTTTTCGGTAACTGCCGGGCTGGACTACACCTACGCCGTTCGCTCTCAGAATGAATATGGACAAAGCGGTGACAGCGGAACTGCAACCGGGACGAAGGGAATCCAGGCTCCGACCGGGGTGACGGCAAACTTTACCTTCGAAGCCGGTGGGATCGTTCTCTCCTGGAATGCTGCCGAAGGGGTGGCGCATTATGCTGTCTACCGCAGCAGCACCGGAGTCTTTGGAGACGCTGAAGAGATCGATGTCACGTCAGGAAGTGAATGGATCGATTCGACGGCAGAGGCGGGTCTCGAATATACCTATTGGATCGCTTCGATTGACGGAGATGACAAGCGGATCGTTGAGGAAACGGTTTTCGTGGCGAGCCGTGTCGCCAAACCGGCAGCAGATGTAATGATTGGCCGTTCTTACTCCAGCCTGAAAGGCGACAATGTATACAACGTGAGTGGAGGTGGACAAACGTTGAAGAAGAGAACCAGGCGCTATCGCAAAGTGACGGCGCGGATTGCTGTGGAAAACGACGGGACGGCGAATGACTCATTCATCTATCGGGGATCAAGAGAGAATCGGAGGTTTCGGATTAGATATCGTCGCATCAGCCCGGTCTCCGCTAATCTCACCAGTGCTGTAATAGCTGGCTATGCGGCGGGGGGCGAAATGGATGCGGGCGAAAAGGAACTTTTCACTGTGGAAATCAAACCGAAGCGATCACGGCAGAAAAACCGGAAGAAAACCTACAGGCGGAAAGGGCAGTTTTATGCTTCTTCGGTGGCGGACTCCGGTCAGGTAGATAGTGTTCGATACATCATTCGCGCCAAATACTGAAGAGGTTGTAGAATAGGTCGGCGAATAGGAACGGGGAGCGGAAGCCTGTTCAGTTGCGGCTTGCGGGCATTGCGGGGGGCATGATAGTCTTCCTACCATGAGAGTCGGGATATTTTCTGTCCGGGGAGCCTGGTTTCGTTCTACCTCGAGGGGGTTTTTATTTTCAGCATTCCTGTTCTGCCCGTTGTTCGCCTCTGCAATTACCCTCACCGGTTCCAACGGTCGAAAGGTTGATTTTGCGGGAATTAAAGAAGCGAGAAAAGGAGGTATCATGGTTCAGATGGTGCCGGACGGCGAATTAATCCCGATTCGCTGGGAGAAACTGGATTTAAACGCGTTGAAAGAGGAGAATGCTCTGCTGCATGCGGCCTATAACCTTACCAGAGAGGGCGAAACGGTGGAAATCAATCTCGGAACATTCGCACCAAAAGGAATGGAGCACGCCGAGGGAAAGCCGAACACTCCTGTTGCTGCGAAAGCCCGGTGGCCCGGATGGGCTGATGTGAAAGTCGGAGGTGTGCAGTTCCTGATGCAACTCCCCTTAGGGCAGCCGCGCGGCATATTGCTGATCGCAAAAGGATACGATGGAAATTCATTCCGGTTTCTGATGAATCACCAGAAAGGAAGCGGTGACTGGGGGAGATTTCAGAATGAGTTTCAGCTCGCACTCCTGTGCTACGAATATGGATACGACAGTGCCACGGTGGACCAGGCGAAGATGGATACTTTTGGTTTTGCGGACGACAAAAGCGGCAAACAAATTCTCGATGCAATCAATCAGCTGGCTATCAAAATGAATAAGCCGGAACTTGTTGATCTTCCCCTGGCGATCTACGGAACAGATCGCGTTGGAGCCGCTCTGGCATACAGTTTTACCCAGTGGAAGCCGGAGCGTGTGATGGCCGCGATTGCAGTGAAGGGTGCATTCTACGAGGCAGAACCCACTGCGGAGTCGGCAAAAGTGCCACTGGTCCTTTCGTGGGGACAGTATTGTAATAAGCACGAAATTTGGAAGACTGAAGACAATGCGCAGAAAGTCTTCTCTGATCACATCGACCAGCCTCTGAACTGGATCAATGCAATGGAATACCGGGGGAGGTCTGAAATCGATCTTCTATCCGAACATTTCGCGAGAAAGATCCTTGCAGAGCTGATTGAATTGAGGATTCCCGATAAGGTGGAAGAGCCAAAGCCCAAGCCGGTGTCAGAGGAGGGGGAGGAAACAAAAGAAGATGAAAAAGAGAATCTGGAAGAACCGGAGAAACCGGAACCGCCTCAGCTGAAGGAGATCGATCGCAGCCAGGGGTATATTGGGATCGTGAAAACGGGGGAAACCCGAAAAATGGAATCAGCCGGGGAGTTGCCCGCCGAAGGCGAGACGTTTCTTCCCAGTCTGAAAGTGTCCCAAATGTGGAGAGATTACGTGAGAGGGGAATTTGAGCTTCCTCCTCCACCTTCCAATCCCGATAAGTGAAGTCTACAATTCGAAGGGATTCTGCAGCAGCTGGCCGATTCGCTGCAGAAGTCGACCTGCCGCGCCTCCGTCGAGAATTCGGTGGTCAAAGCTGAGAATGAAGTTGGACTCCACTTTCGGGAGGAACTCATTTTGTTCCGGATCCCAGATCGGGGTCTTTCTTCCCGCCATCAGTCCGAGAACGAGATTCTGTTCCGGCAGGGGAATGGGACTGGCATCAGTGATTCCAAACGGGCCGACATTCGTGACCGTTGCAATGCCTCCTCCGGTAGTTTCCGGGGCCAGCTTTCTGTCTTGTCCGTTCCTGACAAGTTCTTCGTAGGGAGCCTGCAATTGCTCGAGTGATTTCTGTTCGACATCGCGAATGACCGGGACGAGAACGCCGTCATCCACTTCGACGGCAAAGCCGATATCTATGGCATTCGGGTGGACGATCCGGTTCCCGATGAGTCGGCCCGCAACCGCAGTGTTTTCGGAAAGCGCGATGGCGAGAGCGCGCATCGCGTAGAGTGTGACCCCCGGCTTGGGATCGAGAGATTTCCGGTGCGCCAGTACCTCATCCATGATGATGGGAACCGTCACGGTTGCGAGCGGACGGGTCCAGCTTCGCCGCATCGAGTCTGCCACCGCAATGCGCATTGGCGAGGCATCAGTCATGCGGTGCTCTTCCAGCTCGCTGATAAATTTTTCGAAATCCTCCACGGTAACGCGGCCACCTGCTCCGCTCCCGGGAAGTCCGGCCAGGTCGGCGGAATTGAGCCCGAGCTCCTCCATGCGGTGACGCATTCTCGGACTGAGGTACACGCTGGAACGAATCGGGACGGGAAGAGTCCCGCCGACAGTCGGTTTGACCGAATGATCCTCCTCGGAAGGAGTCGAGGTATCGATCATGTTTTCATCATCCACTTTGAAATGCACTCCCTCCTCTTCCGAACCGGCTCCGGATTCTGCGGTTTGTTCGGGAGTCTCATCCGGTTTCACGAGTCCGGCCTTGCTTGCCTCTTCCTCGGTCGCTTCGATGTAGGCAAGCGGCGAGCCAACGGCGTAACTGGTACCGACTTCTGCGACGATCTCGGAAATCTCTCCGCTGCAGGGGGTTGTGACCTCCATCATTGCTTTGTCGGTTTCGACTTCAAAAATGTTTTGATCGGCGGAAACCGTATCACCGGAAGTGATCAGGATTTCGCGGACCGTGGCTTCAGCCATGGATTCGCCCAATTGGGGCATATGAATGGGAAAGCGTGGCATGGTTGGGGCTGTCGATTGAGATGCAGAAACGGGGGAAACTTAGCGAATTCGTCGATTTGTGAAATCTCAAATCGGTCCGAAGGTTGTTCGCCGTCGTAACTCCCTACGGTGAAGTAAAATGAAAGCCCTGCAAGTTTCCAAGGTCACAAAATCCTACGGCGAAAATACCGTATTGCGCGGCGTTTCGCTCTCTCTGGAGAGCGGGGAACGCGCAGCACTGATGGGTCCTTCCGGCTCCGGGAAGAGCACTTTGCTCAACTGCGTCGGGGGAATCGACCGTGTTGACAGTGGCGAAATCTTCGTGGCAGGGCAGGATCTGGGTGGAATGGACGAGGAAAAACTGTGCCGGCTCCGGAGAACAGACGTCAGCACCGTTTTTCAGTTTTTCCATCTTCTGCCCACTCTCAGCGCCCGGGAGAACATCGCTTTCCCCCTGCGTTTGGTCGGTGAGCCGGAAAAGGATCGAAATGCCCGGGTGTCTGAACTGATCGAGGAAGTGGGGCTTTCTCATCGAGCCGAAGCGATGCCTCATGAATTGAGCGGAGGAGAAATGCAACGTGTCGCAATCGCCCGTGCGATTGCTGCGAAACCTCGACTGATCCTTGCTGACGAACCGACCGGGAACCTCGACTCCTCCACCGGCGATTCGATTCTTGATTTGCTGGAGTCGATCAGTGAGAGTCACGACATTGCGATGTTGCTGGTGACGCACAGCCGGGAAGTCACGAGAATTTGTGATCGGACGCTGGAGATGAAAGACGGTCGCATCGAAAACGGGGGATGAGCGAAAATTCTCCCCAGCGTCCCGGTGCGGGCAATGTGAGTCGGCTGATCTGGTCGCAAGTCATATGGCGACACTGGAAGCAGGAGCCTCGCGTTACCGCATCGCTGGTCGGCATACTCGCGCTCGGTGTGGCGGTTTTTCTTTCGATACACCTCGCCAACAAGGCCGCGGTTTCCGGCTTCGGGATGTTTACCGATTCGATCGCCGGGGAAAGCGATGCCATTTTGCGTCCCCGTGCCGGAAAGCTGGATGAAACGGTTCTTCCGGAACTGAGAAATATCACCGGTGACCACGCCATCGGGATTTTTCCCGTGCTCGAGGTGTCCGGGGCCATCGGGGAGGAAGAAAAAGCTGATTTACTGCGTCTTGTCGGAGCTGATTTGGTGGCCTTGCAGAATGCCGGAAGTTACGCAGAGGGAGGGGCTTCTGCTTTCGGGGGATCGGCAGCAAATTCCGACGACGGAGAATCGATTCTCAATCGTTCGGACATCGGATTTGTCGGCCGGGGATTCGCGGAGCGTTTTCAGGTCAAGGAGGGAGACCGCGTTTCGGTGATCGTCAACGACCGGGAGGCGGAACTGACGATCAAGGCAATTCTGCCGGAAGATCCGAACCGTGTTCCTGTTCCCGATCATTTGATTCTCATGGATCTGCCCGGATTGCAAAAACTCTCGGGAAACGAAACGGCCCTATCCCGCATCGAATTTCGTGCCCCGCCGGGTGCCATGCAGGAGCGGGTGAAAAACGGGGCGCTCGCGGCGGTTTGGGAGTGGTCTCAGCAAAACGGATTTCTGCTCGAAACACCGGATGACCGCAAGTCGTCCGTCACAAAAATGAGCGCCGCGTTCCGGCTCAATCTTACGATTCTGTCAGGACTTGCCTTGCTGGTGGGGATATATCTGATCCTTCAGGCGATGGAGGCAGCAGTGGTGAAGCGGCGGGTTGAAATTGCGACCCTGCGTTCCCTCGGGGTAACTCCCGGGCAGATCCGGAGAGCCTGGCTGGTCGAGGGAGTTTTGTTAGGTCTTGCCGGAGCCTTTCTCGGGATTCTTCTCGGGAGACTTCTTGCAACCGCAATGGTCGGGGCGATCGCGCGAACGGTGAACACGCTGTACTATCGCACCACCACGAACGCGGTTTCACTCGGATGGGAGGAGATCGTTTTCTGCCTCGTTTTCGGTATTGCCGCCAGCCTCATCGCAATGGTGATTCCGGCGAGGGACGCTTCCCTCACTCCGCCTGCACATGCAATTCGTCGCGGGACGCAGGGCGGGGGGCTTGCGATCCTGCGAAGGCACTGGCTGGGGCTTGTTTTTGTGTTCGGAGGAATTGCTGCCACCCTGATACCTGCCTGGAAGGGTGCGGGTGGCGCAACCGTTCCCGTCGGCGGGTATCTTGCAGCCGTTCTTCTCGTTTTTGGAGCCAGCATTCTCATTGGAATCCTGTTCCGGCCGGTCGCGGCGCTTTTGAAAAAAGGCGACGCGGACGCGATGCGGATTCATGCTGCCGGCCAGCTTGCGCGACCGGAAGGGCGTCACCGTCTCACCGCGGCGGGACTCGCCGTAGCGATCGGGATGTCGGCGGCAATGGCCATTCTTGTTGCCAGTTTCGAGACAACCCTGACTTCCTGGATCCAGCAATTGCTCAAGGCGGACCTGTACGTTTCTCCTGCGGGGGCAAGCTCGGTGACGAACGAAAATACGATCTCCCCGGTGACGTGGAAGGAAATTGAAAGCACCGAGGGAGTCGCCGGTGTGGATAAATTGCGGCGATA
>JAKSBG010000353.1 GCA_022361255.1 Verrucomicrobiales bacterium | reverse complement strand
TTTCTTCCCTGGAAATCTTTCCTGCGACCTTACAGGCAACTATAAATCCACCAACGATTGCGCAGACGAGAAGCAGCACTCCGCCCATCACTCATCCTCCCGCACGCCGTGCTTCACTTCAAACTCACGGCACCAGCCTTTGATCTCCAGATCGTTGAAGATCTTGCCCATGACCCGGCGGAGCAAGCCCTTGAGATTGGCATTGTCGAGGTCGGCGAGACTGCGCACGGCGGCCTCTTTGTAGGTTTCGAGAAGGAGGAGACATTTCTCGTCCGCCTCGACTTCGTGAGCGAGTTTCCGAATCTTGTGGATCGCGAGGTCTTCCAGATCCTCGTGACTCCAGAGAGATTCCAGCAGCGCTTTTTCGTCGCCTTTTGCCCGCTCCCGGGCGACCGCGAGGAGAACACTCGGACGCATCTGCTCGAGTTCATTTTCCCCGGCATCTTCACCGAGATCGTCCATGTCGTCCCGAATCTGGTAGGCAATGCCGAGGTTCTCCGAGTACTGCGCCAGCACGTCCCCGACTTCTTCGAGTTTACCGGCGTAGCTGGCCCCCAGCTTCAATGCAACTTCGAAAGCCGGTGCTGTTTTCTGTCGAAAAATCTCCAATACTTGCTTGGATTTCAATGGATTGGGATTATTCGCCCACACCAGCTCCGCGCCCTGCCCACGACAAAGCTCCCGTTGTCCTACCGAAGATACGAGAAGCATTTCCGCTTTCTGCGCGTCGGAAACCTCACTCTCCCCGATGAGACGGTATCCCTCACCAATCAACAAATCCCCGGCGTTGAGCGCTACCGGAACACCGTGCTCGGCATGGAGCGTCGGTTGATCGTAGCGTCCGTGATCCTCATCTTCGATGTCATCGTGAATGAGGGAAGCTTTGTGGAAAAGTTCCGTAGCTAAAGCAATTTTCTTAAGGTCTTCCGGAATTTCCTCCCCCCTGTCGTCGCGAAGGGCTTCGAAAGCAGCGACAGTCAGGAATGGGCGCCAGCGTTTGCCGTCGCGGGCGAGCCATTCCCGGGCAATTTCCTCCTGCACCCCTTCTGCCGGCCCCATGACGGATTCAATGGCCTCCGGAGTAAACCAGCCCTTCACTTCCTCGTGCAGGCTGTTCAAATCAAGGCGGCGGGTCTTGTCATCGCTGGTGAGATGAATGTATTCCCAGACCCAGTCCTGATCGACCGTCGTGTTGATGCAATCGTCCTGCAGCAACGGAACGGCGATGCTTGGAATTGCAGCCGCCTCCACATACGGAAAGGTTCTCTCGAGAACCGGAAGACAGGAAATTCCGACAATTGCTTCGATCTGGCCGGTCTGGATCAGCGACATGACAATTGCCGAGCCTTCCGCGACGAGAACCGCGTAGCCGAGGCGCTCCGCTTCGTTCTGGAAATCCTGAATCGAGCAAAGGCCGCACTGCTTGCAGAGAAGCCCGAACTCGTCAAAAGGAGCGGGACATTTCTCCTCCACCCGCAAGCACTTCGGCATGAGAAGAAGCCGCCTCTCGTAGGGGATTTCCGCGAGAGTCTCCCGCCACATTTCATTGTTCAGACAAACGGCAGTGTAGTGCAGATAGGTGTCGTCGCCCTCGTAGCCAAGCTTTGCGAGAATCTTTTTGGCATGCTCGTCCAGCTCCTCAATCGGCATCGGTGGCACCGGATTTTCCGCCTCTACATATGCACGGATTTCCTGCAAAAAGGTATCACGCTCGCCTTTCGTCTGCGGAATGTTTTTCTTCGGTGGCCGAAAGCGGGTCGTCGTAACGGGAACAGGTTTGGGAACCTTGATGGTCTGAATGCTATCGACAGGAGTAGACATAAAAAAATGCGAGGTTTCGCTGCAGGAAGTTTGAAGAATGCAGAACCGATCAGAAACCGGTCACCCATTCAACAGGGTTAGGTCAGGCACCCAACAGGGTTGGGTCATCGATCCAACCGTATTTGGTCGAAAAAGTTGCCCTTTTCCTGACATGAGACAGCTTCTCAAAAAGAGTCATAATCGCAAGAGAAACCGGTGACGTGATGAGGTTTTTTTACGCCCCCTCCCATTTTCCGTGCCCTCACTCCGAGAGATATCTGTCGAGAGCTTCCTTCAATTGAGTCCGCGCGCGGAAAAGCAGGCTTTTCACTGCGGGAACGGACATGTTGAGGACCTTTGCAATTTCGTCGTAGGGCATTTCCTCGTAGCGCCGGAGTACCACTGCGAGACGCTGCTTCTCGGGCAGTGCCTGGATGGCATCGTCGACCGCTTTTTCGAGTTCTGCGTGCAGGGCTTCCTGATCGGGTGTCGAAGAGTGGGAATCCTCGACCTGCCTGTGTGATTCCTCCTCCCGCTCCTCCACGGAAACCGTGGGTTTGCGCTTTCTGCTTCGCGTTTCGTTGAAGACGAGATTTCGCGTAATCGTGAACATCCAGGTGGTGAATTTCGCCTGCGGTTTGTAGCGTTTCGCCGATTTCCAGATACGAATGAACACCTGCTGAGCGATGTCTTCCGCTTCACTTGCTCCTCCGAGCATCTTTGCTACGGTTCCGACAACGGCTCCCTGATGAAGCTCTACGAGAAGCTCGAAGGCCTCGACGTCGCCGTCCCGGACCCGAAGCATGAGGTCGATATCGCGCTCGTTGAGGGCCCGTTTTTCTTCCTCTTCGTCGTAGTCTGGTGACGGCGAATCTGGTGAAATCATACGGGCACGAAGTTTTTGCGAAATTCCGAAAGGAAATCGTCCAATAACAGGTAAATTGAACCCCATCAAGCCGGGAATGTTCTTAAGTGAACATCCCGGATTTTTTTATCTACTTTACACACGATGAATACCGCTAACGAATCGCGGCGCCGTACGCGCTGGCAGCCGTTCCGCCTCGCTGCGCTCGGATTGCTGCGCCTCGGATTGCCGGGTGAAGTATTCTCGATCTCGGGAATGGTTTTCGGCATTGCAGCAGGCGTTTGCTTCCTTTTCACGGGTGAGTCGGAAAACGAGAACCTTTTCTGGATTCTGGCATTGCTACTTTGTCTTTTGCGACTCTTGAGCCTGCGCCTTGAGGCCTTCATGCGGCATGTCTCGACGGGAACTGCTCTCGACGATCTTCAGGAACTGCCTGAACGAGTATCGGACGCAGTCACGTTGATCGGTTTCGGATTCGCAGCGCGCTCGAATCCATGGCTCGGCCTGGCGGCTGCTTTGGCCGCTGTATTCTCCGCCTATATTCGCTCATTCGGCGTACTTCGGGGAGCCGCTCAGGCTAAAGCTGCTGCCGGCCCGATGACGAGAAACCACCGTCTGCTGCTCCTGTCCATAAGCTCTGCCCTGATGTTATCAAATGTAGCCGATTTTGCCTTTCAAACTACTATTCCGGTCATTACACTTTGGACAATTCTACTCGGATGTCTTGCCACTATCGTAATCCGACTCCGGCGGATCCGGAAA
>JAKSBG010000033.1 GCA_022361255.1 Verrucomicrobiales bacterium | reverse complement strand
TGGAAAATCGTCAGGGAAAGAAAGCGCGGTCAGCCCGGCCCCTGGAAACTCTTCAACCTCGCCAATGACCTCTCAGAAACGACCGACCTTTCCGGAACCGAGGAAGAGAAGCTCGAGGAACTCATTGAAGTCTGGGAGGAATACGATGAGCAAATGGTGGAGCCGGTGTTTTGACCGGGGTGTCGCCCCGGCCCTGTAGGGCGGCAGCTTCCTGCCGGCACATCAAGAACAACACCGTGGTCGGGGCGTCGACCCGGCTCTGTAGGGCAGCCGCTTCGGCTGCCATTTGCAGAAGTCTCCATTCAACCATCCAGGCTCCGCGACCAAACCCTGTGAAGCCTATGACGAAGGAGGGTTGAATCTTCGACCAAACCCTGTTGAGTGGAACGGAATCCCGCATGCATCTCCGTTCGCTCTCCCTCAATCAGTTTCGATGTTTCGAGACGCTGTCTCTGGCTTTGCCGGAAGGGATTACGCTGTTTCACGGGAATAATGCGCAGGGAAAAACCTCGATTCTCGAGGCGGTCTGCGTACTGCAGCGTTTGCAGAGTCCCCGGGCGTCCTCGTTGTCGGACCTGATCCGGTTCTCGGAAAAGTCCTTCGTCGTCGGCGGAAAAATGGAGGGCGGGAACTATCCGGACCTGCGCTTCCAATACCGCGAGTCGGGAAGAAGTCTCCTCGTCGACGGGGAAAAACAGAAGCGAAGCGCTGACTACCTGCGTCACAGCGGGCTCGTAGTCTGGATGGCGAATGACGATCTCGCGCTCGTTAGAGGAGGCGGGGACGGGCGACGGCGGTATCTCGATTTCATGGCGTCGCAGATGTATCCGGGGTATCGCGCTGCTACAAAAAATTACGAGAAGGCCCTTCGGTCCCGGAACTTTCTCTTGAAGCGGGACGCGAGTCCGAAGTGGGACGAGATCGATGCCTACACCGGAATTCTCGCCGAGCAGGGAAGGGTGATCACGACGCGGCGTCGTGAGCTGATCGAGCTTCTTTCCCCGCAGAGCGCAAAGGCGCAGGACGGGATCAGCGGAAATGGGGAAACCCTGACATTGCAATACGAAAATGCCTCCGGGGACGGTGATGACCTTTTTGCCACGCTGACAGAAAGAAGGGAGGAAGAGTTCCGGCGCAGACAGACCGTGGCGGGCCCGCACCGCGATGATCTGTCGCTTTTTCTCAACGGGATGCCTGCTGCGAAGTTCGCGAGCGAAGGTCAGCAGCGAACCGTGGCGCTCGCATTGAAGCTGGGGCAGGCACGGCTGTTTCTCGAAAAGCGGGAACAGCCACCCATCATGTTGATCGATGATGTGTTCGGAGAGCTTGATCCCGACCGGAGAAATGCGCTCATGGCGACCTGGCCGGAGGGATCGCAAAAGCTGATCACCACGACCCATCTCGACTGGCTCGACGACCGATTTGCAAATGTGTGCCGAATGCGGGTCGACGAAGCGACCGTGGAATGAAAAAAACGGAGGGTCGCCGTCCCCGGCGATTTCGTTGATTTCAGGGCGTTCGAAGAATCCGGCGGCGACCTTTGCTCTACAGTCACGGAGGACCGTGACCCTCCGTGGCGTGGCGTGCGGGGCGTTATCGATACGCCCGCTCCACTCTCGCGGTGAGTCCGGTGAAGATTTCCCACGGAATGGTTCCCGCCTTTTCTGCGATCTCGGCAGCCGAAATGATTTCATCTCCCTGGCTTCCGATCAGGATGGCTTCCTCACCGCGGGATACGTTCTGAAGGTGCGAAACATCGACGACGATCTGGTCCATCGTTACGCGGCCCAGGATCGGGCATCGCGTTTCATTGATTAACACGTCGGCGCCGTTACCGGATGCATGCCTGGGATACCCGTCTCCGTATCCGGCGGAAAGGGTCGCGACCTGCATGGGCTTTTCGGTGACGAAGGTTCGACCGTAGCTGACTCCCCATCCGGCGGGGAGTTCCCGAACCAGCGTGACCCGTGCCTTCCACTTCAGAGCGGGCCGAAGCTCATTCGCCCGGCCCGGCAGGGGAGAGACGCCGTAGATCGCAAGGCCGGGACGGCTCAATGTGGTGAAGGGCATTTTCTCTGAGAAACCGATCAGGCCCGCGCTGTTGGCAAGGTGAACAACCGTGTTTGCGGGGAGGCTGACAGATTTCAGAAGCCGGGCGAAGCTTTCGATCTGTTTTACCGTGAAGTCCACATCCTCATCAGCCGATGGAAAGTGGCTGCCGACACCTTCGAGCACACAGTTCTCCGATGCTTCGATTTTCTGAACCAGCTCCTTGAAATGGCCCGGAGAAACACCCATGCGTCCCATACCGGTATCGACAGCGAGATGTAGCTTCGCTTTGCCCCTCAGGGCTCCGGCGACTTCGTCGTAGCTCTCGATTTCTTCGACGGTTGACACGCAAGCCGAATGTCTTCCGGAAACAATCCGGCGGTATTCATCCGGCAGGGCAGGGCTGAGAATCAGGACCGGTTTTCCCTCCGGTGAAGCGAGACGAACGGTTTCCGCCTCTTGCAAATTGGCTACTCCAAACCAGTCCACTTCGCTTTCGAGTGCAGCTACGACCGGTTTGAGGCCGTGCCCGTAAGCATCGGCTTTCACTACGGCCATCACCCCGGAATCGGGGCCGGAGATTTCCTGACACGTCCGCACATTGTGGCGCAGGGCGGAAAGGTCAATTTCTGCCGAGCAACGGGGGCCGGATCCTTCAAGAGGGGAGAGAGGCATCTGCGGGATACGTCAGGAGACGTGCAGGTCTTTCTGAATTTGCTCAAAATCGCCTTCTTCACAGCAGCGAACGAAGCCTTCGCAGTAGGATTTCAGTTTGTCCCAGACGATCCGGATTTCGGCTGATTCCTGCGGGTCGATATTGTTGTCCTGCGCCGCTTTGGAAACGACATCGAGCAATCCGGCGAACTGCTGAACGATGGAGCTGGTCGCGGGAACGACTTCGAAGCCCTGTTCACAGGAGCTTTTGGGGTTCATCACGAGATATCCCCCGGCCCTCTGGCAGAGCCACTCCACAATCGCCGGCTCTCTTGTCAGGAGAACAAGCGCAGCGAGCCGATCGAGAGGATTGCGTGAGCCGGATCCGGTTTCTGTATTCGGCTGGGTCCATTTGTAGACCAGTGAAAGAGAAACTCCTAACTCCGATGCGATCTCTTTCGGGCTGATGCCTGAACTATCGAAAGCCTGTTTCAAAACTTCGTGCGATTCCATGGGCGCTACTGTGGCGGAATACTGACAAAATGACAAGCCGCGAGGCGTTACAAAGCTTTCGCTTCATTGTAGCGCGACAGTGGAAAGTTTCCGGCTACTATCTGACCGTGCTTCCGGAGGGCGGGCAGAAACGCTCTCCCTGACATTCCGGAAGAACGAATCACCATTTTTCGGCTTGAATCGGGACGGTGCAAAAACGCATTCTTCCCGTAGAAAGGTCGCTTACGATGCTCGAACTGCTTCACGAATCCATACTGCCGGTTAATCTGCCCTTTACTGTCCTGTTGGGGATTATCGCTCTCTATTGGATCATTGGTTTGCTGGGACTGGTAGATATGGAGGCACTCGACGGAGCCAGTGGCATCGAGGCGGACGGAATCGATCTCGATGGAGGGGAAACCGGTGACGGGGGCGAGGATGCTGCAGACACCGGAGGCGGCTTTCTAAAAGGATTTATGACAATCATCGGCGCGTCTGATGCTCCCCTCATTTTCGTTATTTCCCTGCTCTCGGTATTTCTCTGGGCTTTCAACATAGCTGCCAACCACTACCTCAATCCGGGCTTTGATTCGGCACGTGCCGCGTTTCTCCTTATCCCGGTGGTGATCGGAGCATTCATTGTGACCCGTTTGCTTGTCGTCCCGTTGCGCCCGGTCATGAACATGATTCGGACTTCGGAAAAGCCGGCCGAAATCATTGGAGCAAGCGGGACGGTTCGCTCCTCCCGTCTCGATGCCGAATTCGGAGAAGTCGAAATCGAGACTTCGGAGAAAAATTTGATTCTTCGCGCCCGAATCTCGGACGCGGAGGCATCACTACAGAAAGGGGATCGTATCCTCGTTGTTTCCAAAGAGGACGACTCAAATACCTACCTGGTTCGTCCATTGAACTGACTCACTTTTTCACCTAACACAAACCTGCATATTATTTATGATACATCCGTACTTAGCCCTCTTTGATTTTGCGGGCTCTCTCGTCGTGACGGTCGTTGTGATCGTTATCTTCCTGCTGCTCGCAGTCGGGATTTTCTACGCCAGCTTTTTCAAGAAGGTAAAGAAAGGCACTGCAACGCTGGTCACCGGCGTCGGAGGGACGCGAGTCGCTTTTGACGGAATTATGGTATATCCGATTCTCCACCGCATGGAGCAGATGGATATCTCGCTGAAGCGGATTGAAATCAAGCGAACCGCGAACAATGGATTGATTTGTAAGGACAACATCCGGGCCGACATCGAGGTCGCGTTCTTTGTGCGGGTCAACAATGAGAAGCAGGATGTTCTGAAAGTTGCGCAGTCGATCGGCTGTGAACGTGCCTCCAGCGAGCCGGAGATCCGAACGCTCTTCGATGCGAAATTTTCCGAAGCCCTCAAAACAGTCGGAAAACGCTTCGATTTCACCGAGCTCTATCAGGAGCGGGACACCTTTCGCGATGAAATCATCAAAGTGATTGGAACCGACCTCAATGGTTTCGTTCTCGATGACTGCGCGATCGACTACCTGGAACAGACGCCGGTGACCAGTCTCGACCCGGATAACATTCTCGATGCTGAGGGTATCAAGAAAATCACGGACCTCACCGCCGATCAAGCGAAGCTATCCAACTCCATTCAGCGGGAAAAGGAGAAGGTTATCAAGCAGCAGGACGTCGAAGCCCGCGAAGCGATTCTCGAACTGGAACGCCAGCAGGAAGAGGCCGAAGCCAAGCAGCAGCGGGAGGTCCTTTCTGTGCAGGCCCGCGAAGAAGCGGAAGCCCGGAAGATCCAGCAGGAGGAGTTGCTCAAGTCCGAGCGCGCACGGATCACGACCGAAGAGGAAGTCGAAATTGCGACCGAAAACAAGGAGCGCGAAGTCCTCGTTGCCCTGCGCAACAAGGAGCGGACCGATGCCGTTGAAATGGAGCGTGTAAAGCGTGATCAGGAACTCGAATCCATCGAGCGTGAGCGCGTCACGACTCTCAAAGATATTGAGAAAGAGAAGACCGTCGAAGTCGAGAAGAAGAACATCCAGGACGTCATTCGCGAGCGCGTTGCGGTTGAGAAAAGCGTCGTCGAGGAGCAGCAGAAAATTCTCGATACGGAGGCTTTTGCCGGCGCTGACCGGGAGAAGCAGGTCGCTGTCACTCTCGCCGAGAAGCAGGCCGAGGAGGAATTGATCCGCAAGATCAAGGAGGCCGAAGCATCCAAGGAGGCCGCCGAGCTCAAGGCCGACCAGGAGCTCTACGAAGTCGTTCGCCTTGCCGAATCGGAGAAGCAGGCCGCCGAGCTCCGCGCCGAAGAAGTTGTCATTTCCGCCGAGGCGGAGCAGGCTGCCGCTGACAAGTTGGCAGTCGCGAAGAAGACACTGGCCGAAGGCGTTACCGCCGAAACCGCTGCACCCGGACTGGGTGAGGCCCACGTTGTCGAGGCAAAGGCGGACGCCGAAGCAAAAGGGATCAATGCCAAGGCAGAGGCGATGAAGAAATTCAACGACGCCGGCAAAGACCACGAGGAATTCAAGCTCGAGCTGGAGAAGGAAAAAGCGGTCGAGCTCGCCGAGATCGACGTGCGCCGTTCCATCGCGGCGAAGCATTCCGAGACGCTTTCCAAGGCTCTCGAAACAGCCAAGATCGACATTGTCGGCGGCGAGACCGAGTTCTTCGACCGCATTACCCAGGCGATTACGCAGGGCAAAGCCGTCGACCGCCTCGTCGAGAACAGCTCCACCCTCAGCGATGTGAAGGAAACCTTCTTCAACGGTGATCCCGACTACTTTAAATCGCAGCTTCAGAACTGGATCGATGACTTCGGGATTTCCCCGGAAGACCTGAAGAACTTCTCCGTCGCCGCGCTGCTCACCCGTATCGGTTCAGAAACCGATGACAGTGCCGTGCAGGAGAAGGTCGCCGGTCTGCTGGGCGCTGCGAAGCGATTCGGAATTGCCGACGAAAATGCCGGCAAGGTGCTGAAGTCGCTTTCCTAGAAAGAAAACAAAATCCGTGGGAATCCTTTTCCTCTGCGCGAACCCCTGTTTTTCCAAAGCCGGGGGAGAACAGATGGAAAGGGCTGAACCACGAATGGAAAAGAATGGAGCGCGAAAACACACGAGGCGGCGAGGCTGACTCATTCCATCAAATCGTGCTCCCATCGTAAAAGTGAAGCGCGTTCCTGCTCCAGAAACCAACACTCTGAATGTCCGACGAAACCACAGACTCCCCCGCGCCTGAGCAGCTCGAAGGCGGCACCTACGAGGTCCTCCGCCGGAGGTTGCAAAAGCACGGGGAGGATCTCCAGAGTCGACTGGGCCAGCTCAACGGCGACCGCCAGAAAGTTTTCGGGGCGGTCGAGCCGAGCCTCGTTGCGACGGAGCGGATCTCGACGGAATACAATTGTATCGCCCGGGACATCATTTCGATCGGCGGTGGCAAGCTGCTTTTCGGTTACAATGTCCAGATGGGTCTGAAGGCCGTTACCGATGTTCGGGACGTGTTCGGTTACTATCACTACGATCCCGAGACTCACCACTTTGCCGAAGAGGAAGGCGGCGGGCCACTCGACGATCCCCAATTCCGCGAGGACTTTGCCTATCTATACAAATACTATCGTGAAACGATCTTCGTAAAATTCATGGTGATCGGCCCGAACCTTTACATGGCGTTCCGGGTCGGGAAGGCAGTCGAGGATATCAAATGCTTCAAGTGGTTGATCAAAGGGCAGGGGGAACTGGAATACATCGGCAACCGTTTTGACCACGAATACCAGTTTCCGGCGCAGCAGGACTTCGTCTGGAACCGGGCCCATCGCGGGATGTATCGCGAAGGGCAGCATCCTCACGTTTCGATTGAAGACCGGCTTTTCGTGGAGACGGTGGGGGGCGATCTCACGATCAAGATCGAGGACAACACCGAATCCGGCGCCGGCATTTATGAGGAGGATGTCACGAACGAGGACCAGACTCTCGACGACGCCGAGATTTTCTACGCCATCGTCGGTAGCCTCATTCTCCTGAAAATTCTTCCCTATCAGGAAAAGGACTACCGCCACCTCGTCTACAACGAAAAAACAAAGACGGTCACACGAATCGATTCGATCGCGAACTCCTGCGTGCTGCTCCCCGAGGATCACGGTCTCATTTTTTCCGACGGCTACTATCTTCAGACCGGTGAGGTGAAGCGCTTTCAAAATGAGCTGACCGACATGCTCTTCGAGCGGCGTATTGCTTCGCCGAACGGGGAGGACTCGCTCTTTGTTTTCTATAACCGGCTCTCCGGGCATTACATCCTGATGCCCTACAATCTCATCACACAGAGCGTCGACACGCCCATTGTCTGCAACGGCTACACGCTCTTCGACGACGGGGAGCTGGTCTACTTCCGCGATGGTGACGATGCGATGAAGCATCATGTTCTCCAGGTCTGGCAAACTCCGTTTTCGAAAGAGCAACAGACGACCGGGGAACACAAAGACAACTTTCTTTTCAAAGTCGGAAACGCGGACATCGTCCGCTGTATGGCGGAGTGTCACGAGGTCCTGAATCTTCTTCGCAAAGAGGATACCTATGAGGGGCTCTACGTCGACCTCGCGAGCAAATCCGGCGACATCATCGACACCTATTTCTGGTGCGGCGACGAACAGGCTCGCAATCTTCGCTCGGCCCTGACAGAAATCAAAGGAGCCGCCGATTCGGCTATTTCGGAATTTGAGAAAGTCTCCAACCTCCGCGCTTCGACCGCGAAGCAGATGCAGGAGGTCGGTGACCGCGCCTCGGAAACCGCCCGGCGCGCCCGCGGTTTGCGTCCCGACGACATCTTCGGGTTTGTTGAGAGCCTCGCGCAGCTCCGGACGGTTCGCGGAGAGGTCATCGCCCTGCGCGATCTGCGTTATCACGATGAAGAGCGCATTGCCGCACTGGAGGAGGACATCGTCGACACGACCGAGCGCGTCTCCGGCGATTGCGTTGACTTTCTGCTCGGGGAAAAAGCGCTCGATCCCTATCGCAATCGCATTGCTGCTCAAGAGGTCCGCGTTTCCGAGGTAACCAAAGTCACAGAGGCCGGTGAAGTCCGCGAAGAACTCGACAAGGCCGGTAGCGAACTCGAGATGCTGATCGACATCGTCGGCAATCTCCGCATCGAGGATGCCACGAAGACCACCAAGATCATCGACGATATTTCGACGATCTATTCGAAGCTCAACAGCGTCCGCGCCGTTCTCAAGAACCGCCGACTTGAGCTTGCCAAGGTGGAAGGGGAGGCGCAGTTCGGTGCGCAGATGCAGCTGCTCAGTCAGTCGGTCGTGAACTTTCTCGACCTCTGCGACACGCCGGAGAAATGCGACGACTACCTTTCGCGGACCATGATCCAGCTCGAGGAGTTGGAAGGCAAATTCGCCGAGTTCGATGACTACGTTGCCCAGATCGTTGAGAAGCGTGACGAGATCTACAACGCTTTCGAGACGCGGAAAGTGCAGTTGCTCGAGCAGCAAAACCAGCGCTCCACGACTCTCCACCGTTCCGCAGAACGAATCCTCACGACGATTCAGCATCGCGTCGCTCAGCTCGAGGAAATCTCCGAAATCAACGGCTACCTCGCCGGTGATCTCATGGTCGAAAAGGTGCGCGACATCATTGACGAACTTACCGAGCTCGGCGACACCGTCAAAGCCGACGATGTGCGGACCCGATTGAAAACCGTTCGCGACGATGCGGTTCGCCAGCTCAAGGATCGCAAGGAGCTATTCGTCGACGGCAAGAATATCATCCAGTTCGGTGAACAGCGCTTTTCGGTCAACCAGCAGGAGTTGGAGCTTTCCATTGTGCCACACGATGGAGGCCCCGCCTTCCATCTTTCCGGGACTGAATTTTTCGAAGAAGTCACCGATGACATTCTCCTCGAAGCCGGACCCGTCGCAACGATGAGCCTCGTCTCCGAAAACGACGAGGTTTACAGGGGCGAATTTCTTGCCTGGAAATTCTTTCAGGAGGGAGCCTGGAAAAACACCGAAACGCCGTGGGCCGAACTATCTGAGGCTGAAAAGCTCGGCGAGCTGCGTGCCTTCATGGCCTCGCGCTACGACGAGGGCTACACCAAAGGCGTGCACGACGCAGACGCCCTTCGCATTTTCGACGCCCTGGCAGTTCTCGATTCACAAATCGGTTTGCTCCGTTTCCGTGCCATCGACCGGGTCCTTGCTCGACTTGCCTGGTCGGAAGCCGAACAGACTGACGGCGGTTGCAAAGAATGGATCGCCCGCATCCAGGCCCTTTCCGCTCTGGGCGGGGCCTCTCCCATCGGAGTGAACTCTGTTGAGTCGCGCGCCCAACCCTATCAGGTCCACTTTCAAACCCTGTTTGCTGACTTTCAGGAGCGGAACGGCTTGCTTCCCGACGCCTCCCCGCAGCAGGCCGCCGACTACTGGTTTCGCCAGAACCTGAGTGGTGAGGGGCCTGACATTTCACCCAAAGCCGGAAAACAGGTTCAGGACTTTGCCAAGGTCCTTACCGCCAAGCGGCTTGACGAGGCATTCGAAACCGCCCTTGCCGGATACCGGGATCGACCCGCGCTCGCCTTCGATGTCGCCCGCGACTGGATCTCCACGGTGCTCGGACTCGACGACGAAACCTGCGCCGAGGCAGCCCTTCTTCTCGCGACCGATTCCTTCGCGAAGCGGCGGGTCCGCTCCGTCGAAACCGGAACAGTCATCGAAGGCATGTCCGGTCAGCACAAAAGAATCGTAGACGGAACCCTCCCTTTTGACTTTGTCGAATTCACCGAACGTCTCCGCGCTTTCGAGGCAGAAGTCGCTCCCGCATTCCGTGAATACCAGCAAGCCAAGGTCGAGCTCATCGAAACGCGCCGCGAAGACATGCGGCTCGATGAGTTCAAGCCGAAGGTCATGTCCGCCTTTGTCCGCAACAGGCTTCTCGACCGCGTCTACCTGCCGCTGATTGGAGACAACCTCGCCAAACAGATGGGCACGGCCGGAGACGATACCCGGACCGACCGGATGGGCATGCTCCTCCTCATTTCGCCTCCCGGATACGGAAAGACGACCCTGATGGAATACGTCGCGAACCGGCTCGGGATCACTTTCATGAAAATCAACGGGCCCGCGCTCGGACACGAGGTCACTTCGCTCGATCCGGCTGAGGCTCCCAACGCGAGCGCCCGGGAAGAGATCCAGAAGCTGAATCTCGCCTTCGAAATGGGGGACAATGTCATGATCTACGTTGACGACATCCAGCACACCCATCCGGAGTTTCTCCAGAAATTCATTTCCCTCTGTGACGCCCAGCGCAAGATCGAAGGCGTCTGGAACGGCAAGCCGCGGACCTACGACCTGCGTGGCAAAAAGGTCTGCGTTGTCATGGCCGGAAACCCTTACACGGAGAGCGGAGGCAAGTTTCAGATTCCCGACATGCTCGCGAACCGGGCCGATACCTACAACCTCGGTGACATCATCGGAGAGCACTCTGCTGATTTCGAGGCGAGCTACATCGAGAACGCGATCACCTCGAACAGCGTTCTCAGTCGCCTCTCGAGCCAGGGGCAGGAGGACGTCTACGCCGTCATGCAAATCGCCGAAACCGGCACCGCTGAGGGTGTTGATTTCGACGGCAACTACTCCCCGCAGGAGATCGAGGAAATGGTCTCCGTCATGAAGAAGCTCATGCGCGTCCGCGACACGATCCTGCGGGTGAACCTCGAATACATTCGCTCCGCCGCAATGGAGGACGCCTACCGCACCGAGCCGCCCTTCCGCCTCCAGGGTTCCTACCGGAACATGAATCGCATTGCCGAAAAGATTCTCCCCGTCATGACCGACGAAGAAGTCGAAGGCGTTATCGTCGACCACTACGAAAACGAATCCCAAACTCTCACCACCGGAGCCGAGTCCAATCTACTCAAGTTCCGCGAGATGGAGGGAACGCTGACGGCCGAGGACGAAGAACGCTGGACCGAGATCAAGCGGAGGTTCGGCAGGAACCTGCTCATGGGCGGCAGTGGCGAGAACGACCCAGTCAGCCGTGTTGTGGGAACGTTGGCCGGATTTGGAGACGGGCTTTCTAAAATCGAAACGGTTATTGCTCAAGCCGCCGCCGAGAACGCCAAGCCGGCAACTTTGGCGGATGATGCCGTCGCGAAGATGGAGAAGATTATTTCTGAGCTGCGCGCCGTGCCCGTGAATGTGGAGATCAAGGTGGTGCCGGTTCAGGAGAGCGGGGAGGCGTTGGATGTGGCGGAGGAGGATTTGCCGGTTGCCGTTGAGTCGGCGGTTGAGCAGCCTGTGGTGAAGAAGAAGGCGGCTAAGAAAAAAGGGGCGACGAAGAACGGTAAGGACAAGGTGGAGCAGGGCGGGAAGAGTCAAGAAATGTCGCCTGACACCTAAATTTTGGCTATACCGTCGTTCTCGATGGAGAAGCCCCCCCCCGCGAACCAGCTGACTTTCCCAATTTCTCTGTGGGCTGACGGGAGATTCTCCAGTGCAGCGAAAAACAGCTTCCAGGGAAAGCTGCCGCGCTACTATGTTCGGAACTCGCGATTTTCCGACCGAAACCTACGAATTCATTCGGTCCCAGAAGATTCATAGCTCACAGCCTTGCCCCCAACTTGTTTTCATGGCCAAATCTCTCCATGAGGAGAAGATTTCACCCTTTCTCTCCCTGCACCCCTTCAATGCCAGCAGGATCGACGCGCCAATAAGCGACCTTTGAAAAAGCGAATTCCTATCAGTATCAGTCAGTCATGAGTTCGAAAAGTCAAAGTGCTAAGAAACCGAAGAGTGGTGTTGCAAAAGTCTGTAAAATTTTGCTTGTCGCGTTCATTTGTTTCATTGGGTTTCGGGTTTGTCAGTTAGTCATCCACTTGAAAAACTCGCCACCTCCGAAAGCCGTTCCTGGAAAACTTGAATTTTCGCAGGCCAATAAAGCGATTACTACGGATAAAACGGGAGCGATTTTAGGAAACGACAGAACTGCTGTGAAAATGGCGAATGATTTTTCGGAGAGACTTCTTCAATTGCGAAACACCCATATAGAAAGCGGAGAAGTTAGTGATTTTTCGCCGACTGCTGGAGAGCTGGTTACGTTCTGCCATCTCACTGACGAAAGTTGTGTTTTTCTCGTCCATCTTTCGGGATTGCGGCATTTTACGGAGGAGGCACAACATGTTGTTTCACACCTGGCGTGGCGTTCCGCCCACGAGACTTTGAAGGAGAATCAAGTGGGTGAGGGCATTGAGTTAGCTGTGGGAGTGAGGGGACTGATGGTTTACAGCAAGATATTTGTCGGGACATACGACACATCCCGAGAAGATATTCGCCGAAACATAAAAACCCGAAAGAGTGGATTGAGTGGCGAGGAAATACTGTATCAATTTTTTGCAACTGACAATAAAGTCGTTGAATAGGCCATCGTTGTTGCGAGCTTTAATACAGCCGTTCCACTTTGAGTGGTTGATCGTGCCTGCGAGGAGACACAATCAGATCGAAAGCTTCCGGGCCGATTTCTACGATGTCATCTTCGCTAGTGCTTTCCCCTCCAACTATTTCGTGCATCGATTTCAGGCCTTCCAGCCGCCAGCGCTTATCGGTTACGTAGACAGGGTCGCCCACCTTCGCCCGGGAAGTCCATTTAGGGACAGACCATTTATTAACGAAAACCATAGGGCGGTTTCTTCCAGGTCGATTATGGAGTTCTCCGTTCAGAGTTACTCCAACAAACGGGTCAGGCGACATTTCTCGACGATTTCTTTTAACGTCCGCACTCAATCTCCGGACGCTCGCTGTCGGTAGGTCCGACTCCTTTTTTACCCGCCAGCGCAACTCTCCTGTGTTTTCCCGTCCGCGAGCCATGCACCTTTTGCATTTGCGTGAACTCTACATTGTCTGGTCAATGCGCTGTTTGATGTACGCTGTATGTCCAACCGGATCGACTGATGCGCCGGATTCTTTGTAAAAACTGTTCCCGGAGGCATCCAGAAGCAAAATGGTTGGGTAGCTCGAAATCCTGAATTTAGCGGACAGCTGAGCATCAAGACCCGACAGACGGAGGCTGGCTGGAACCGTGACTTTCAGCAGCACCAAATTCTCATTGGCGAACTTCCGGAAAGTATCGCTGTTGAAAACACTGCGCTCCATCTGCTGGCACGGCGGACACCATGAGGTGCCCGTAAACACAAGGTAAATCGGCAATCCGTATTTCGTCGCCTCCTTTTGAGCGCTGCTCAGATTGGTATTCCAGCGCGCCACCCTACCGGCGACAAGGCTCGCTTTGGATGGAATCGGCTTGTAGTCAGCCACGTTTGCAAAGAACTCTTGATCGGCCGAGCTGAGCTTAGTCAGAGCAATCACAAACTCCTTCTGATCGAATTTTCGTTTCACGAGAATCGAGCCGTTGCTTTTCCCAAGGACCGAAGCCTCGAGGGGGCGTCCCTGATTGTCGATCAGGGTTCGGTCCATCGGGAACGTCGGCCTGGTGATACTATCGTCTGAGGGAAACGGCGAAGTTTCACCGGATTCAGTCGGAGCCGCGCCATCATCTGTAAAGGCAACTATGCGGAGCAAATCGTCCACATTGATCAGGTCTTTTTTCACAACGAAGAAAACCAACCCCGCCCCGACTATCAACAGAAAGAATATTACCTTAGCCATGACAGGTAGCACATTACCGTTGGCGCGAGTATGTGAAACTGTTTTTTCAAACGTTATCCAGATACAGGTGATAGACAAAAAACAATCAGGGAACAGACAAAAGTACGAGAGGTAGTCCAACCGGGACAGGTAGCGTTACCCGGGGCAGGCGAAACACCGCGCGAGTCGTTTTGCATTTCTTGATTGCAGAAGTTTTTGTGAGCTTTATATGAATCTGTAATCAATTTTTCCAAAACCGGGGAACCAGAAGGGTCAACAGACAAAGATCGCCATTTGGCCTTTCCATGGATACGGCGATTTCCCCGATCTCTAAGTCCACGCCCCCCCGACACGTGCAAACGTGACTTGGGCACCTTTCGACCTGTGCTAGCCTTTCCCCAATGAAAGCCCTCACCTCAGCGGTTGCCCTTCTCACCCTCAGCCTTCTCACGCCTCTTTCCCTTTCCGCCGACGACTGGCCGTCGTGGCGGGGGCCGGATCATTCCGGGAGCCGGGGCGGGGAAGGCTATCCGACAGAGTGGACTCTTGAGACGGTGCAATGGAAGATCCCGCTGCCCGGAAAAGGGGCTTCTGTTCCGATCGTGCTTGGGGATCGCATTTACGTGACGACTCCTGACGAGGGGATTGATTCAGTGATCGCTTTGGATTTTGATGGGAAGAAGGTCTGGGAAACGAAGTTCGGGGAGGAGCGTCCGGCGAAGCACAAGGAACTTGGTACGAGCAGCAATTCTTCCCCGGTGACCGACGGCAAGGGTGTGTATGTCTATTTCAAAAGCGGCACCTTCGCGGCTCTCGAGATGGACGGAACGGTTCGTTGGAAAAGAAACCTGGTCGAGGACTTCGGCCCGCAGGAACTCTATTGGGATCAGGGCAGCTCGCCTGTGATTGTCGGTGATCTTCTCATTCTGCCCCGTCTCCATGCCGGGAATTCCTGGGTGGCCGGCTTTGATGTCGCTACCGGAGAAATCCGGTGGAAGACGGAGCGCAACTACGAGGTTCCCGCCGAGAACGACAATGGCTACACGACTCCGGTTCCGATTCGTCACGAAGATCGGGATGCGGTCCTGATCTGGTGCTCGGATCACGTTACGGCCTATGCGGCGGACACAGGGGAGCTGCTGTGGTCCTGCGGTGGCTTCAATCCGGAGGGAACAAAGTTGTGGCCCCACATCGCGACTCCGGTTGTCGTAGACGATATTGCGGTGATTCCGGTGGGACGCGATGATCGGAAGCAGGCCTCCGTTCACGCGATCCGACTCGGTGGCGAAGGTGATGTCACGGATACTCATCGGCTCTGGAACACGGATGACTTCGGTGTCTATGTCGCCAGCCCAGTCGCCTATGAGGGCATGGTCTATCTTCTCCGTCACAAGGGCGGTCTTGTTGCGGTCGATCCCGAAACGGGCAAACCACACTGGGAGGAAGCCTTTCCCCGCGCTGCCGATGCCTACTATGCATCGCCGGTCATTGCCGGTGGGATTCTCTATGCTGCCCGGGAGGACGGCGTGGTTTTTGCTGCAAGGGTGGGGGAGAAGTTTGAGCTGCTCAGCGAGACCGCAATGGGCGAGCAGATTCTCGCGACTCCCGTTCCCTTTGACGGCAAGCTTCTACTCCGTGGGGAAAAGCATTTGTTCTGTGTGAAGTGAGGTTGCTCAACTGTGGCGCAATTTTGATTCGTCAATCGTAGGCAGCACTTCACTCATCCGCCCGCTGGGCGCCCGGAAGTGGTCCCCACTTTGACCATTCCCCGACGGCAATCCACGGATTCGGATCGGATGGTGCATCCAGGGTGAGGCTCTCCAGTTCGAGGATGCCGGGCCCCGTGTCCATTGTCTGGACGACCACTCCGAAGTCCCTCGTCAGTTGCAGAACGCGGAAGAACATCAGCATATCGGAATCTTCGTTCAGCAGTGCAATTTTGTCGGGGAGGAAGGAGAAACTCGGGATACGCTCAATCGCTTTTCTCCGGTTCTCTTCGCTGACGGTTTCGTCGAAGAGCGCGGCGAAGTCATCATTCTCGACAAGGACCTTCACTTCCCGGTTTTCGCTGTCACGGGATTTTCGGACGTGGGTGACGCCGATGCCGAGAAGATTCATCGCCAGCAGGTTCCCTGCGGCATCAAGGTTCAATGAGATTTCGTCGCCGATGAGTTCCTCCGAAGGGATTGGGAGGGCACGGTTGATTCGAAAAGTCACAAGCGGGCCGTTGAAACGGGTTTTGCTCCAGTCGCCGTTTTCGCTGAGGCCGATTCGAAGGCCGAGGGTGAGGTAATCAGTGCCGGACTGGCAGGTTTCCACTTTCGCTCTCATGGTGCGGGCGGAGTGGAAGGAGTAAGGAACGGCAGCGGTTTGAGCAGCTTTTGGAAAGTTGCTCCAGGTGACTTCGGAGGGGATTCGTTTTGCAAAATCCTCGTCGCTGAGTTCTTTGGTTGGGGCCGGACTAACCGACGGCGGCTTGCTTACCCTCTGTCGCGAGAAACGCACCGGATACCGCCCGTCGGCCGTTTGCATTTCCCCTTCCCAGACGACGTTCCCACCGGTGAGGGATTTCTGGAGGTAACATTTCGCGATGAGGCTCTGCCCTGCGTGTTCTTCGAGGTAGAGTTTTCCCTCCTCATAGTTGCTGCCGACAATTGTTCTGATTTGCCCTTTTTGAGAAGAAAAGAAGTAGCTTCCCGTGACTCTTCCGTCATTCTGCCATTTCAATACAAAGCTTGCTTCGTGTTGTCCGACACTGCCGTGGTATTCTGTCGCTCTGACCGTGATGCAAAAGCAGAGAGGCAGGAAGCACAGGAGGGCGCCAAATCGGTTCATGATAAATCTGCAGCGTAGAAAAAAGCCGGAGAAATGAGAAACGAAAAATCAATGTCACTGCGTTGGTAACCGAGCCCGGAACGGCTCACTCCGTCTCCCGCAGTCGGTAGACTCCGGGCTCCGTCCCGTCGGGGAGATCCAGTACGAGCGTAACGCGATCCTCTGTTGCCATGATGTTCTCAGCGAGAGATTCCCAGGTTTCCGGGCCGTTTTGCGGTTTGGATTCCACTATATAGGATTCTCCCGGTTGGGCGGACCAGGGGATCGTGCGTTCGGATTCCACATCATCATAGGTGATCCCCAGGATCTGAAACGATCCTCCTCCCGCGTAGGGCTCGCCAGCCTTTCGGGCGCGGTAGAATTGAGCAGGGACCGTATCGCTGTCGAGAGGCAGGGTGGCCCGCGAGACATCACCGTAGATTTCTAAGGTGGGCACTGCGACTCCCCAGCTGTCCGGTTCGAGTGTTTCTGAAACCTCGACGAGATAGTCCTGCCCGCCGTCATTGAGCCACTCGAGTGTAATCGTTCCGGCGACGGGGTTCATGCTGATTGCCGAAAAATTCAAGGGTGATGGCGTGTCGCCGGTGTAGCGAAGGCGGTAGACGGCTTCTTCATCGTAAGACTCCGAAGAAAGGTAAACCGAGAGAGAAACGGTGTCGGAGAAAATGCCCTCCTGCAGAGCGGTCCAGGTGGTGAGTGTCTCATCGTCGGCTACTTCCAGGGTGTAGAGCGCCCACGGAATGGAGGACCAGACCATTCGAACCTGTCCGTTTTCCGTGAAGGTCGACAGCAACTCGCTGGCGGTAGCCGAGGGCATTGCAGGAGTCATACCCTCCGGCACGACAGCGACGATGGTGCCCTCTGGATGGTCGTATCTAAGTTCATGCTCGAGCTTGAATGGCTCAACCGCAGCGACGACGTGAATCTCCTGGGTGAGCTCACCTGGAGCGATGATGATGGTTTGTCCGGGTGCAAACCACGCATCCACCCGTCCTTCGAGTTCCGCTTCCCACAGCTCCGGCAGATTGACGACGTCGATGAATTGGCCTCCCGCGCTTACATAGCGGTCTAAAGAGGAAGTGGGAGAAAGGGCGATGCCGGATGACGCCCCGCTTGCCGCCATCGGTTCGCCTGCGGACGGTTCGGTGCCTTCTTCTGTTTCCTGCGGGAAAAACGCCAGTTGCTGCATCGGGGCCGGAGCGGCGGAAGGGGGCGACCACTCCACCCATCCGTTCCCGTCGAAGCGCTCGGTGGTTCCATCGCTGGTTTGCCGGACAATGATTTCTTCCCCGGTGTCGGTGGAGTAGCTCCACTCATTCCCGCCGATGGTACTGTCTTCTCCGGCATCCTCAAGACGGGTATTCCACAGCATGGGGGTGATGATCGGCTTGGGATAGAGTTTCTGAAAGATTGCAAAAGCAGTTTCGATGTCTGCGAGGGTTGCTCGTTCGAGGGACTTGATACCCTCATCGAAAAAGATGAGATGCTGCCGGTTGTTTGTTGAGAATCGCGTGAGGTTTTCACTGATGTGGACTGCGCGCGGCCCATATTCAGACAGCTCGAACAGTGCCTTCTGGCCTCTAACGTAATTTACAATCTGATTGGCTTTTGCTTTGAAGACCGATTGTCCGTTCCGAAGCCATGAAATCGTTTCGGGGTGCTGCACCCCGCAACAACGACAGAGAGCGTCGTACAATTTCGCTGCTGTATCAGGATCCAGGGGGCTGCCGTCGAGAAAACTGAAATGAACCCAGTCGATGTCACCGGAAATGTAGCGGATATCGCCATCGATGTTGGCCATCTTGGGAATCCTGATTTGGGGACGATTCGGGCCAAGGTCGATGACATCGAAGTCGAAATCACGCTTGTCGGTTTTGAGGGGAAGCGGATCGGGCACGCCATTATCGAGATAGTTTTTGGCAACAGAAAAGTGGGTGTCTTTCCACTTGTTGAACTTCGGCGCAAACTTTTGGAATTCTTCGCGACGATCAGCCGCCCGGCTCAAGGCGGCACGGATCACGTAATCCGGGGTTCCCTGCGCCGCGAGGCGGCTCCGAATTCGAAAGTCAGACTCTGGCCAGAAAATGGCAGTGACTCCCTGCAGTTCAATGGTCCGGGACGGATCTTTGAGCCCGGGGAGGGTCGGTAGATCGCCGCCAATGATGAGACCATCGAGTTCCGAAAAGCCCTTGGGTTTCATGTTCTCGGGCTTCCAAACGGCTTCCCCCCACTCATTGATCAATTTGTAAGAGACCGGTGCCCTTTCACGGGCATACCCCTTCACTTTAAATTTCCTGAAGACGGTCATGAAGTCGCTGATATCTTCGGCTCCCACACCGAAGACTCTGTGAGCCGTGGCGACGTCGACCGGGCCTGCCTTTATCGTTCGGAGGAGTTGCTCCTGTGTCGTCAATGCTTTGCCAAGCTCCTGATTCTTCGCGAGCTTGGTGAGTTCCGAGGCGGGAACATACCGGGTGAATTTGTCGCTGGGAATGAAGGCGGTTACCACCTCCATACCGATCTGCCCCGAGACCTGTCCCCACATGTCCGAAATCCGCGTCGGATCATCTGATGCATAGGCATCCGTCACGCCTCCCATGAACGAATAAACGGTATCGTTGACCCACTGGCCCATTGCTTCCTGATCTTCGAGATCGAACGGTGTTGGGGTGAAAATATAATAGGTCGCCCGTCGTGCGACTTCCGTGGTGACATTGCCCACGAACTCCTGACGTTGTTCGTCGCTCATTTCCTTCCACGTGGTGGCTGCGAGTTCGGCGCCTTCCCAGACGGCTCGTGACGATTCACCCCAGGCATCGGCGAGAAGCGAGGGGTTCCCGGAAACGCTTCCTGCAAATCTACCGATACCGCCAATGGCATCGAAGGTGTCATAGGTCCATGCGCCGATCCCAATCATGACGCCTTTGCCGTAGATCGCGACTCCCTCTGCTGTCGAAATGACGGGTGCGGGCGGACGATCGTTATCCTGGATGACCCGGACCGCCAGGTTGTTGCCCTTCCAACCTCCGTCCTCTCGCGTCACCAGAACGTCATCCATCGTTAGGTCGGTCTCGTCGCCGGTTTCATCGTCGATGAGTTTGATGTCCTCGAGTCCCTCCCATTGTATCGTTCCGGCGGGTGCGCCTTCTTTGTCCGTCAGAATCAGGCCCCACAGTATGGCAGATCCGTTAGCCTCCACTTCGTGATCGTGAATGAAGG
>JAKSBG010000234.1 GCA_022361255.1 Verrucomicrobiales bacterium | reverse complement strand
TCCACTTCGTAGTGAATGGAACGGCGAACAGAAGAGGTCGAGTTCAAATTTTTGAGCTCGATTTTTGTTCCTAATTCGTCTGTTGAGGCGGGTCGGACAGAAATGTTTACATCACAACGCATTTGTCCTTTCTCCATATCAGCGTCAGAAACACCGCTGTAGACCAGAATTTGACGCAGGGAGTTGAGATAGGCCACCGCCTCTTCAGCGGAGTCAATATCCGGTTCGGAAACAATTTCCATAAGAGGTGTTCCCGCCCGGTTAAAATCGATTGTTGTGTAGGTGGAATGGTGAGTTGATTTAGCAACGTCCTCTTCCAGATGAATTCTCGTCAGCTCCACCGTTTTCCCCGGATTCACGATGTCTTTCTGATGGTCCTTGGGGTACGCGAGCTCATAAAGTGGAACGCCGCCACCAAGACACAAAGGCAAATCAAATTGCGAAATCTGGTAGTTCTTCGGCATGTCCGGATAGAAATAATTTTTCCGATCCCATTTTACGACCTCAGGAGTCGAACAGTTGAGAAGCTGCCCTGTAATAATGGTGCGCTCGATTGCTCCGGCATTGAGAACCGGAAGAGCTCCCGGAAGGCCCAGGCAGGTCGGGCAGGTGAGCGAGTTCGGCGGTTCGCCAAATCGCACCGGGCAGGAGCAGAACATCTTGCTCTGCGTCTTTAACTGCACGTGGACCTCAAGTCCGATGCTTGTGATGTATTGGGAAGAGGGCATGAGAAATTATCGGGCAAGATTTTCAATCCGGGAAGGATCGGAAATTTTCAGTGACTTTACGTAGCCTTTCAGAATGGATTGAAGGCGCAATCGCCGAAAAAGCGGCTGAAGTGAAGGATCATCTGCAAGTTCGAGCACAGCGGGGTTCAAAACCAGCTCCACTCGATCCTGCTTTTCGAGGGCCTCTTTCACGCCTGCAGCCTGATTAATTTTCAGTACCTCGGTGCTGGCAGCGAGTTCGCCTGTATCAGGCTGCGTATGAAGATAGGACCGCACCAGCGATGATTGGTTCATGATCGCAAAAGCTGCGGCGTTTCGATTGGCTCTGTTGCTGAAAGGATCGATTAGGTCGAGTCCCGGTGCCATCAAGGGGACATCTTCTATAGAATCCCGCCAGGAGGATGTCCATGGGTAAGGCGGAATTTGATCTGTCATGGTGGCTACTTCATCACGGGCAAGCGATGCTGTATAGTTCAACTCGTGCAAGGTCCCGGCAATCCGAAAACAACAGAAGAGAAAAATCACAATTACAAAACTCGGAAACAGGGAAACGATGCCTCCCGCCCCGCCGTCGACCAGTGAGTTCATAAATGCATCAGGTCCCAGTATACCCTTCAGCATGAATCCTCCGACAATTCGGGTGATCAGGAAAACAAAGATCGCTGCTCCACCCGATATCATAGCCGTTTTCTTCCACTCAAGTTCGACATCCATGAACTGCTCAGCCAGACCGGGGAGAAACTGCACCCCGCAGAAAAAAACTGCCATCGCAAAGGCAACAGCAATTCCGGAGGCGAGCAGATTCAAGACACCATTCTTCACCGAAACAACGAAGAAGGCTGCAAATATCAGCAGTGCGAAAAGAAACGGATAGGATGACGCCATTTTGAAAAGCGGGAAGTTCAGTTTTAACGATCCCGAATCGACTCGTCGCCACAAAGTGCTCGCTGACGCAGCATGTGATCAACGAGGACCAGTGCGGCCATGGCTTCAACCATCGGAACGGCACGGGGAAGAACACAGGCATCGTGGCGCCCCCGACCGGTAAGCTCGGTATTCTCAAATCCCGTGCTGACAGTTGCCTGCTCAGTCATGATGGTGGCCGTAGGCTTGAAGGCGACACGGAAGACAATGTTCTCCCCATTGCTGATTCCTCCCTGCACTCCTCCGGACCGGTTGCTGGTAGTCCGGACTCTTCCCTCCACCATGCGAAATTCGTCGTTGTGCTCGCGACCGGTCATTTCCGTCCCGGCAAAACCTGATCCAACTTCGAAACCTTTAGTCGCGGGGAGGCTTAGCATCGCTTTGGCGAGATCAGCTTCAAGACGATCAAAAACCGGCATGCCGAGGCCAACCGGCACGTTCCGGATCACGCACCCGACAACCCCTCCAACAGAGTTTCCGTCAGACCGAACCTCTTTGATGTAGTCGATCATTTTTTCGACTGAGTTCGGATCACCGGTCCGGACGATATTCGATTCAATCATTTCCCGGGTCACGGTATCAGCGTCAACGTCTGCTTTCAGCGTCCCAATTGATTCAACAAAAGGCAGGATTTCCATATCGGGAGAAAAACAGCTCCGGATAACCTTTTTCGCAATCGCAGCTGCTGCAACTCTACCGATCGTCTCGCGGGCACTCGACCGGCCTCCTCCCTGCCAGTTACGTATGCCGTATTTCGCCTGATATGTGTAATCCGCGTGAGATGGCCGAAACTTTTCGCTCATTTCTGAGTATGCCTCCGGACGTGCATCCTTATTGCGAACAAGGACGGCTATGGGAGTTCCGAGAGTCTGCCCTTCGAAAGTACCCGAGAGGATTTCCGCTTGATCAGCCTCTTTACGGGGAGTCGTGATTTCACTTTGCCCCGGACGGCGCCGGTCGAGGTCAACCTGGATATCCTCCTCTACAAGAGGAATTTTCGGCGGGCAACCATCCACAACCACACCTACCCCTCCCCCGTGAGATTCACCCCACGTGGAGAGCCGAAATAATGTCCCAAAATTCGATCCCATTCGTTTCTGATGAATGAACGGGAATCCTAACGCGCGTCAAGGCTTCTTCCTTGCGACCTCATCTGCAGAACTTCCCGCGCAAACGAGCCATTTATTTGTGAGCCCGTGCTATTTCCCGCTCGACCTCTCGGTTGTGGGCTTTTCGCTTGAGGTCCTCCCGCTTATCGCGCTGGTCTTTTCCTTTACCCACTCCAAGCTCTACCTTGACCCGGCCCGTTTTCCAGTAAAAGCGAAGAGGCACAATAGTCGCTCCTTTCTGATCAGTTAATATGGCAAGTTTCCGAATCTCTCTTTTGTGAAGCAGGAGTCGCCTGTTGCGCAACGGTACATGAAATTCATGGCTCGCCTGCTCATAAGGGCGAATATCACATTGATACAACCACGCTTCCCCCCGATCAATCCGGCAGAAGGAATCTCCGATGTTGATCTTCCCGGCGCGAATCGACTTTACCTCCGTCCCCTTCAATTCAATCCCTGCCTCGAACTTTTCGGAGATGTGGTAATCTCGTCGTGCTTTTCTGTTGGTAGCGATATCGCTCATGGTGAATTTTCCGCTCCGCGGGGCAGAAATATCGTTCCCGCGTTACTTCGTGGCAAGAAAGGAACTGCCCGGATATTTAACTGAGAATTTGTGTCACGAGTCACAGGTTAGCGGCAATAGGCACTGAATTCCTCCTCCTCGGAATTCAAAAATAAACCCCAGTGCCGCTTTCGCGGCACTGGGGCCCTCCTCCTTATAAGATCGGGCGAAGCTTCTAAAGCCTGTAAAGAAACCCCGCCGTCACGCAAAATTTCTAGTTCATTCGAAACCACCCGGCAAGGAAAATAAAAGGTTTCTTGCGTAAGATATTGGTTAGGATGCCCCCTGATTGCGCCATGCTACTACGGGGAATTTCCCGGCCGGGGTTTTGCCTAACACGGCGCTGAATTTGTGCATAGCTGTTGGAAAATCGACCGGTGAAGAATCACTTCCGGTCCCGAGAACCGTTTCCCGGGACACACTTCAATTGCAATGAAAGCCTGACTGAGAGCGGCGCTTCCCTTACTTCCTTCTCAGGAAATCGTGGCGTCCAGACAAGGCGGTCCGTCAATTCTCTTTCGTGCTTCCGGCGTGAGATTAACAGGAGATTCCACTTTTCAATTCCTGTCTCCCGCGCGTAACCTGATCATACCATGAGCGAACTATTCATCGTCCTTGGCGTAATCATTTTATCCTTCGCCCTGCGTAGTTTTAGAATCCGTTTTCTACGGAAAGTCGGAGCGATAGGATTGCTCTCCGCTACGTTTCTCGCCTTCTATTTTCCAACAGGAAGTATAGCTGCCGGTGTCGGAGGCTTAATGATTTGGTTTCTGCTGCCCTGGGTCGAGCTGTTGACCCGTGTCCGCCAGTTGCGACTTCCAGTTCACAAAACGCTCGAGCAGCAGCCTCCTCCCGGGGTATCGCGATTTCCAGCTTTTGCCGAAATGACGGAAGAAATCGAAGAAGAGGGCTTCGAGTATGTATCCGATGCAGGTTGGAAATGGGAGGGTATGAAGCAGTTCTACCGCCTTTTTTACAACCCGGAAACGCGTGAGCAGGCCGCCATCTGCCTCACAGAACAGGATGATATCTCATGGGGTTGCTTCATGATCTCCACTCGCTGCCCTGAAGGCTTTGTTTACCGCACCAGTAACGTTCCCTTCAGCAGTCCCATGGCTTCAGCACCGGATGTCACGGTGCGACGCGAACCTGAAACAGAATTTTTCCCCGATCTGTTGGAAAGCCATCGTCACTGGATGAGTGATCTTGCACTCGAAACGGGGGATTTCGTTGCTGAGAATCCGGAAAAGCTTACCGGCCTCATCGAGTTGGAAGCAGGCAGACAGATCGATCACAATCTCGAGAGTGGCTTGATCCGGCTGTCTGATAAACCCGGTATGTTCCGCTACTCATGGCGGGGGCTTTTTTATCTCTACTTCCAGCTCATAAAAGATATGGTGAAAATGTGCTGACCCGGTTAGTCCCGCTGAGAATTTGAGCGAAGAAACAATGCCCTCTTTTCCACTGCAACACCCCGCTCCCCCCGTTGATCAGATCGGCGTTGAGGAACGCGCTTCGAAATTCACAAAGCGCTCCATTAAAAACGATGCGAAGAAGACCGGCCTGAAACTGGCGGTTTCAATGATGGACCTGACTACCCTCGAAGGTGCGGATTCGAAAGGAAAGGTTTCCCATCTCTGTAGAAAGGCATTGCGCCCGATGGCGGATCGGTACGACTGTCCTCCTTGCGCAGCTGTTTGCGTATACCCGAATCTAGTCGAACACGCCGTCAAAGAGTTGGAAGGAAGCGGCATTCCGGTCGCTTCTGTGGCAACGGGTTTTCCCAGCGGGCAGTATCCTCGCAAATTACGCCTCGCCGATGTCAGCTACGCCGTCGAATCAGGAGCGAAAGAAATTGATATGGTCATCAGCCGGGGCTGCTTTCTGGAAGGTGGCCTGCATGAGGTATTCGATGAAATTGCTGCCACAAAAGAGGTTTGCGGCGAAGCTCACTTGAAGGTGATTTTTGAAACAGGAGAGCTGAAAACTTATGACAATGTCAGGCTCGTGAGTCAGCTGGCAATCGAGGCCGGGGCTGATTTTATCAAGACTTCCACGGGAAAAGTATCACCCGCTGCCACCCTCCCCGTAACCCTTGTAATGGTAGAAGCGGTCAGAGACCATTTTCTGGCCACGGGGAAAAAAATTGGTGTCAAACCGGCCGGGGGGATTCGCACTGCGAAACAAGCCCTCCAGTTTCTAGTCATGGTGAAGGAAACAGTCGGCGATGAATGGCTCTCACCCGAACTGTTTCGATTCGGCGCCAGCTCATTGCTTGGTGACGTGGAATTGCAACTGGCGAAGTTGATCGATGGAAACTACCAGAGTGCGAAATATTTTTCGAAGGGATAATACGGGAAGTGCTGGAAGCCGTGAAATGAAGGCGAAGAGATTTTTCTAATGAGTGAATTGAAATTTGGCGGTCTGTTCGAATACTCTCCGGCCCCGGAATCGACTCCGGTGAAGCTGAAGAAGCAATACGATCTGTTCATAAATGGTGAGTTCGTTGCCCCCTCAGGTGAAAAATACTTTGGCTCAGTGAACCCGGCAACCGGCAAACGCCTCGCCCGTATCGCGAAAGCAGAGGCGGCGGATGTCGACGCAGCGGTAACGGCCGCCCGGAAGGCCTACGAAAAGACCTGGTCGAAAATGGCGCCTCCGGAAAGAGGAAAATATCTTTTCCGGATCGCGCGGATCATACAGGAGAAGGCACGCGAACTTGCCATACTCGAGTCGATGGATGGTGGCAAGCCGATCAAGGAGAGCCGTGATGTAGACTTGCCTCTCGTTGCCGCCCATTTTTTTTATTACGCCGGTTGGGCCGACAAGCTGAACTATGCCTTCCCCGGAAAAAATCCAAAACCGGTCGGAGTCGCAGGACAGGTCATCCCGTGGAATTTTCCACTGCTGATGGCCGCGTGGAAAATCGCTCCCGCTCTCGCATCCGGGAATACAGTTGTGCTGAAGCCTGCTGAGTCCACTTCTGTCACTGCGATGCATCTGGCAGAAATTTTTCAGGAAGCCGGACTTCCCGAAGGCGTTGTGAATATCGTAACAGGTGCAGGGGACGTCGGTGAGTATCTCGTCGGGCACGGCGGTATCGACAAGGTCGCCTTCACCGGTTCCACCGCAGTAGGAAAAAAGATTGCAAAATCCGTCGCGGGCACCGGGGTGAAACTCACACTCGAGTTGGGGGGCAAGGCTGCCAATATCGTCTTCGACGACGCCCCCATCGAGCAGGCCGTCGAGGGAGTCATCAACGGGATATACTTCAATCAGGGTCACGTCTGTTGCGCGGGCAGTCGGCTTTTGCTGCAAGAGTCTATTCACGACGAATTTGTGGCGCGCCTGGAACGTCGCATCAAAACCCTGAGGGTTGGAGATCCGCTCGATAAAAATACCGACGTAGGAGCGATCAACTCAAAAGAGCAACTCGATCGCATAACAAATCTAGTCAACTCGGGAATCGAGGAGGGAGCGACACTCTATGAGACGGATTGTCCGCTTCCCGGGGATGGCTTCTGGTTTCGTCCTTCTTTTTTCACTAAGGTGGCTTCGAGCCACCGCATCGCACGGGAAGAGATATTTGGTCCGGTGCTCAGTATTCTCACTTTTCGCACACCCGACGAGGCAGTAATCAGAGCTAATGACACCTGCTACGGACTGAGCGCGGGAATCTGGACTGATAAAGGCAGCAAAATCTTCCAAATCGCCGACCGGCTACAAGCCGGAGTTATCTGGGCAAACACATTCAACAAATTTGACCCCACCAGCCCGTTCGGAGGTTACCTCGAAAGCGGCTTCGGGAGGGAAGGCGGGATGCACGGACTGATGCCTTATGTCCAACTTTGATGTCGACTGGAAAATCTGCCCGCTGTGTGACCGGCCAATTCCCCCTGAGTTGGAAAGCCGCCACCATTTGATCCCCAAGTTGAAAGGTGGCAAACATGGACCAATAGCGGTTCTTCACACCATTTGCCACAGCAAGATCCATAGCCTTTTCAGCGAAGCCGAGCTCGCCAGACTCTACCCCTCGATTGAGGCCCTTCGGAAAAATGAAGAAATTACCCGGTTCGTAAAATGGATCCGGAAAAGACCTCCGGAGTTCCGCTCCAGGAATCGCGCTCCCAGGGAATAGTTCTTTCTCTGTCGAATCTGCATACCATCCCTCACAAGCGTACCGCACTACAATCCTTTATTGCAAAAATCTGTGTTGTTACACCACTGCTATGAAAGTCTCCGCGCCGTTTACTGCCGTCCTGCTCCTCTGCTCACCCGCTGCCAAAGCCGATCTCCCCAACGGTTTCGTCTATCTCAAAGACGTTGCGCCTTCCATCCAGACGGACGTTCGCTACGCGACTTCGAACAACTTCGTCGGCAAGAAAGTGGACGGTTATAAAGCGAAGAAAATTATCATCACGCGGCGGGCGGCGGAGGCTCTGAAGTTGGTTCAGGCGGATCTGAAAAAGGAAGGCTACGGACTGAAGGTCTTCGACGCCTACCGTCCCCAGCGTGCCGTGAATCACTTCATGCGCTGGGTAAGGAACCGCAGCGACCAGCGGACGAAATCGAAATATTATCCCCACATCGAAAAGAGCACCCTGGCGAGAGGTGGCTACATCGCGGGGCGGTCCGCGCATTCACGGGGTAGCACTGTCGATTTGACGCTGGTGAAAACCGGATCCGGCGAAGTGGATATGGGAACGAAGTTTGATTACTTCGGTCCCGAATCATCCCACAACTCGAATGCGGTGACCGCCGCACAAAAAGCGAATCGAGCCAAGCTCAAGGCAGCGATGGCCAAGCGGGGTTTTCGCCACTATCACAAGGAGTGGTGGCACTACACGTTGAACAATGAGCCGTTTTCGTACGGGTTTGATTTTGAGGTGAAGTGAAGGAAAGCCCCCCAAGAGGTGGAAATCAGAATGCTCCTGACATCACCAGCATAACAGCCGCCATCGCTGCCATTCCCAGATCCTCGACGAGAGCGACCGTCGAAAGCGGGACTTCCAAAAAGCTGCCGAGGCAGGCACAATTGACGTCGAGTCCTTTCCGCAGGGCGCTGATAACTCCGGCAGCACCAAAGGTCATGAGGATGATCGTGGCGATGTAAACCCACGGGTTTGCAGGGTGGGTAAGGTAGGCGAGACCAAGGCTGAGTTCGAGAAAAGGATAGAGCTTTGCGTAGAATCGCGATTTTTTGGCGAGCAGATCATACATTTGAAACCCGTCTGCGAACCCGTTCAGGTCGAGAAGCTTCAGCATCGCGAAGATTACGAGAAAGAAACCCATCCAGTCGTGCATCCAGGAGCGAATGCTCCAGCTTTCCTCCGCAAACTGGCGGCTGGTCGCGGCGAGCAGGGTAAGGCTGACAATGACGAGCAGCGGAATGTAGCTGCGCCAGCGGGGGGGCTTTTCTTCTTCGTTGTGGCAGCAGGACGATTCGGAATCCATGCGACAGGATCGCCCCTGTGCTTCCGGAATCAACTTGCGGACTTCCGTTGTAAGGTTTTCCTCTTTTCCCGGCGCTTGCGAAGTCTGCTCTCCCGGAGGCGCTCTTCGATCAGTCGGACTTTTTCGAGACGATCTTCGGGGATGGTGAAGTTGCCCTGCAGTCTGAGATCGAAGTTGGAGTAGTTCATGTCGGACTGTGCCCTCGAACCAAAGGTTAAATCGCGAAGGCTTGCGTCGCGGTAGCGCCAGATTGCGAAAAGCACACAGAGACGCCAAGTCGTCGCAAGCTGACGCAAACGGGATGCGCGAAATTGCGTTCTTTCGCAGCGTTATGGAATTGAAAGCCCGTCCGTCATTCGCCCCATCCCGATATTCGCAAAACAGGATCGCATCCGGTGACGGGGCGTGCGCCTCGATCCGAACGCTCTCCCTGAGTTGTTGTTCCAGCTCGGTGAAGGAGATCTCGTGTTTCGGGGAGGAGGGGTGAGCCTTTTCCGCCGGGTCGCCTTTGATCATTTTCGTGCGAAGGAGGGGATGCGCTTCGACCGGATCAGTAGCGTCTCCCTGCAGCCGGATTTGATTCGCCAGGTAGTCCTCGTGCCGGAGGGGATTTCCCCTTTGCGAATCGAGGTAGAGTTTTCGGACACGGGAAATTCATTCACGTTCTATCCGGAAGTAAGGGCAGAGTCGCCGATGAGAATGCAGTTGCTGGAGGAAGCCATTGACGATTCCGAACTCACCGTCTCGCATCCGGAAGACTGGCTGGGGGAGGGAATACGCGGGGAGGAGCGACATTGGAAAAACCGTCTCGCCGTTCGGGAAAGTCGCTTTCGCTCCGGGATTCGAGTGCAGTTGAATATGCGATCCGGTTCCTGCGCGATGGCTTTCGAGCTGCACGCCACCTGGATCGATCGGGAGGAACGACTGTATCGACTCTCCGGTCCGGAGGGAAATGCTGTCGTCCACTTCGATGCTACTTCCTCCTCTCTTGATATGGATGGACTACCGCTGCTCTCCCCGCTGATCGAAACCTGCTTTCGCTAATTTGACCGACCTTTACAAGAAATGGATACCAATGAAATCTGGCACGTCATCGATGCCGACCTCGCAACCCTTCTGTCAGCCTGGAACCATACCGGCCCCTGTTTCGTGGAAGCCTCCAATGAAACGATCACGTTTGGAAAATACGTCAAAGGTCTGGATGCCGATTCAGCGGAAGATTTGGGTTTTGTTTTCGATATTGAAAACGGGTTTCGATTTTCCCGCTCCCGAATCGAATGTGTTTACGCGCGGGTTGAGTCCTGCCACGATGCTATCCCCCCGACCATTGAAATGGATTTTTCCGGGCTTCCCCACGGGCTGCGTATCGTTGAGTTGCCGGGTCCAAACGGTAGATCGAAAAGCTCGTTTCAGAATCTGATCTCCCTTTTGTCGAACCGGATCATTTCATGGGACGAGCTCGATTCCCGCAGAGACATCATCCGGGAGGAGCGACCTTTGTGCCCCTGCTGCGAAGAGAAAGCCAAATCACGCGTGGAGTATGCTTCGCTTCATCCTCTATTCGATATCCTGCTCTACGCATCTCACGAAAAACGCTCGCTCCGGTTCGAGGTGATTGACAAGGCAGTCGAAATGGAAGGGACCTTTGTCGTGGAGGAAGTGTTTGTCTCAGATGGCAGCATTCTCGTGTCAGGAGAAAGTGGCCTCTACCATGCGCGCATCAATATGCGTTGGGTTCATGCGTTGGCCATTCACGAACGTGCGACGGACGGGTTTCCCTACGCAAATCTGAGCGTGTATGACTCCCACGGTATCGAGCGTTTCCGCATCTCGAGCGGGATACCGGACGATGCGGTTCGCTGGGCCAACATTTGTGAAGAAGCGAAACGCTATTTTTGATCGGTCCGGGATTAAGCGGCTTCGAAGCGGGAAGGCAGGACGCCCTTTTCTTTCTGGAACGCTTTGCTGAAGTGGGAAAGGCTGTTGTAACCCACTTCGATGGCAGCTTCGCTGACCGTGTATCGTCCCGTCACGAGCAGCTCTGCAGCTTTCTCAATCCGGCACTTCCGGAAGTACTGGCTCAGGGTGAATCCCGTGCTCGCCGAGAACGTCCGACTGAGGTAGGAGGAGCTGCAGCCCGCCTCGTCTGCGACGCGTTGCAGGTCCAGCGGTTCGTCGAGATGGGTTTTCAGGTACTCCATCGCTTTCGCAATCCGGTCCATGCAGATGCGTTTCTGCCTTGTGCAGAAAAATTCCCCTCTGACCTCGCCTTCCCCGAAACATCCGAAGGCGATCAGTTCTTTGATCTTTGCCTCGAAGTAAAAGGGGAGCGCCGGCCCGGAGAGGGGAGGCGAACTCATGTCCTCGAAGAGCTGCGTTGCCAGGTTTTTCGGAAGTGCCGGCTCGAAAACGGGGAGGTCATCATTGCCGGAAAGAAACTGCCGGATCGCCGGATGGAGACCGGGGCGGAAAGGTTCCAGCATCTGCGCAAAGACGTGGTGCTGAAACAGAACGGCAAGCCCTTCGTCGCCGCCTCCGGACCGCAGGATCTGTTCATCCGGGTCCAGTGTAAAACTACCCGATTTCGAAAGCAGGAGGGTGACGGTATTCCTGTTGAGCTTTACGGAATTGTCCGCATCGGCTTCGAAATGAAAAGCCTCGATCGGGGAGCTGTCCGGATTTCCGAAGAGTCGTCGGGCGGTGGGTTTGGTGAGAGTATCAATCGTCATCGGGAGCTTCTGCGGACGGTTCTTATGAGCGGAATCGGGAAGGACTTCTTCCGGTTTCCTCCTGGAAGGCTTTGCTGAAATGACTGAAACTCCGGTACCCCACCTCCCCGGCCGCCTCTGAGACATTGAAATCGCCGCGCTGCAGCAGCTCCGTTGCCTTTTTGATTCGAACCTGGCGAAGGTATCCTTTGATTGTCTTGCCGGTTTCGGCAGAGAATTTCCGGCTGAGATAGGTGGGGCTCAAACCGGTTTCAGCAGCAAGCTTCTCCAGGGTCGGTGGAGTCTTGTAGTGGAGTCGCAACTGGTTTTTTACCATCTCGATCGCGTTACTCCGCTGCGCGGGTTGTTCAGAGAGCTCCGGTTTCGAATGAAAAAAAGTAAGTGCCATGACTTCGCGGACGCGTGACTCCAGCCACAAATCAGCAGCAGGGTCAGAGGATTTGATGTGGCGAAATTCAAAGATGAGGCGGGACAATGTTGATGGCTCAAGGTCGCAACGCTGCACAAGATCGATTCTTTGTCCTTCGAGCAATGCCGCTGAAATCTTCCCGCCCAGTCCTTCCTTTCGTGGTGACAGGGATGCAATCAGGTCCTGTTTCCGGAATCCGAACAGCAGAGACGGCTCCAACTTCCCTTCCCCTGTTTGTAAAGACAGCTCAGCTTCAGCGTGGACAAATACGAGAGTGGAAGAACCGTCGACGTTTCCGAAACCAATTTCCTTCCCTTTTCGATGGATCGAGTATTCTCCTGCGCCACCCAGCAGAATATAGACAGAGTCCGGAAAAAGCAGCACCTTCGGTCCGGTGATTTCCAGGCACCAGATAGTACTTCGTTCCGCTTGTCCGAAAAGAACCCCGTCTTTTTGCTGTTGAGACGCATTCTCAAATTTGGACGGTTCCATGTGGCAATTGTTTTCAGCAAAAACAGATGACGAGCCTCAGCCTCCGCAAGGCGTTCCGGCACAAGGCGACTGATCCGCACAGTCACAGGAACAAAGGGCGTTGCAGTTGCCACAACCGCTGCACAACCCAAAAGCCCCGCAAGCCGGTTTGCCGTCGATGAGGCGCTGGACTCTGCAGGAGCACGCGGCGCATCCGGTTCCGGCGCCGGTGAGATAGGAAACTCCCTCGACTGTGGGAGTTTGAAGAAGGGAGATGCTTTCGTGCACCTCCGCTTCCGTGATTTGCTTACAGTGGCAGACAATCGGCGAAGCCGGGGCAGTCGGTTCCCCGACTTCCGGCAGCGCTGGCATTGTCTGACTGATTTTCATGAATAAACCGGGGTTGTCCCGCTGTGATTAACCGGCAGGAGATTCCCCCATTTGCTGGGCGAGATAATTCTCGATTCCGACAAGCTTGATGGTGTCGTATTGCGTTTCCGCCCAATCGATAGACTCTTCGGATTCGACGACCATGCGCTCCATCAGATCCTTGGTGCCATTGTCCCGCTTTTCGACGCAGAGAGCGATAGCGGCGTTGTAGGTGGCGACACCCTTCTTCTCCAGCTCGTAACTTGCATCGATTTGCTCCTTCGGAGTTTGGCCAACGACGATCGTGTCGTAGCGTGCGATCTCCGGCGTTCCCTCGAGGTACAGAATCCGGTCGATCACTTCCTCGGCATGCTTCATCTCCTCGATGGATTCGTCGTAAAAGTGTTTGGCCAGCCTGTGGAGTCCCCAGTCGGAACACATCTTGGAGTTGATGAAATACAGATTGATGGCTGTAAGTTCGATGGTGAGCCCGGCGTTGAGGGCTTCGATGATTTCTGGATCGCCTTTCATAAACAGTCTTATAGTAATGAGACTCATTCCCAATTACAGGTATGCGCAAAAGAATGCAAAGCCTTTTTTGCGCCGTATTTGAGAAATGGGCCATGGTTTGAATTAGTAGCCGGGACGGTTCTTTCCCGTATTTCCCAGTGTAGGGGATGCTTCCCGCATGCAAAGCGAAACCCTGAAAAAGTGGGGGCTTTGCACCTGAGGATCAGTCCCGATAGCCTGCCGCTTTCTCCACCGCCAGGTCCTCCGGAGCCTCCATTTCCAGGGTGACGTGGGAAAAGCCCGTTCCGTCGAGCATGGCCCGGATTCGATTTTTCAGCTCGACGTCTTCTGCGGGATCAGAGGTCCTCACGATGTGCATCGTCAGGACATGCTCTTCGCCATCGAGCGACCAGCTGTGGGGATGGTGGAGTGATTCCACTTCCGGCAGGGCGAGAACTTTCTGCTGGAACTCACCGAAATCGAATCCTTCGGGAGCCGTCTGCAGAAAAACACGCCCGACCTTGCCGAGATTTCGCCAAACGTTCCAGAGAATGATGAGGGAAATAAGTATCGAAAGGATCGGATCGATGATCGGCAGATCCCACACAGCCATGATCCCGGATCCGATCAGAACCGCGACCCAACCGAGCAGATCTTCGAAGAGATGCCAGCTGACAATCTTCTCGGTCAGGGAGCTTCCTTTGCGGAGTCGAAGAACGGCAGCTCCGTTAAAGACGATGCCCAGCACGGCGAGACCGATCATGCCGTGGGCGTTGACCTCCTCCGGGTTCTGCAGACGTTGAATCGCCTGCCACAAGACAAATCCGAGACCAATCAGGAGAGTGATACCCGTGATGAGACCGCCGAGAAGACGGAATCTGACATAGCCGAAGGTGTGTTTTGCGGACCTCTCTTTGCGGGACAGTTTTTCGAAATACCAGGCCAGTCCCAGTGAGAGCGAATCGCCGAGATCATGAACCGCGTCAGATAGAATGGCGATACTGTTCGTCAAAATCCCGCCGATCACCTCAATGACCGTGAAAGCGAGATTCAGAAAGAACGCAACTTTCAGATTCTCGCTGCCACTGTCATGATGGTGCGAACCGGACATCGTAGTAGTCGAAACGGATCAGGAGAATTTGTCAATGCCTCCTGATCCGTGAGCAGACAATCAGTGCTCGTGATTGCAGGTGCAGGCATATTCCTTGTTCGGGCATTCCGGGCACTGCTCCAGATTGAGATTGAACTTCTCCGTGACGGTTTCTCCATCCGCGTTCTGCTTGACCTGTACCACCACGGGAAAATCATTCCCTTCGGGAAACCCAATGTCTGACATAAGGACGTCGCCCTGTTTTGCAAAACTCAATCGAATCGGGTTGCTACGGCTGCCGCCAATGACTTTCACAACCTGTTCTCCGATGGCTTCCGCCTTCTCCTCATCGTTTACCTGAGTAATTTGTACCTTGCGATCATCGGTGACAAAAAATTCAAGGTGCGGCTCCACTGAGGTAAGGAGACGACCGCCATTGGGCCCGTCCTCGATTCCTCCGTGTTCATGATCGTGATCGTGGTCATGGCCCTCTTCTCCATGATCGTGGTCATGGTCATCATCGTGATCATCGTGTCCATCCGCATGAGCGTGTTCATGATCATGATCGTGGTCATGGCCATCGTCGTTGCAGCTAACAGGTAGCAATGCAAAAGCGATCGCGGCGAGAATGAGGGTGAGTGATTTCATGGTGTTTTTCATTGTATCAGGATGAGTGTGAGGGAGGGGAGTGTAAATGGAACAATCCTATACCCCTCCTGGGTTGGTGAGCTGAGAGGGTTAGGTGTCTGAGAATAGAGGGTTGATCGGGCAAGGGAATGTTCGGGGCATTTGAAGGCTTACATTCGGCATCACTGAGATGCCGCCGAGTTCAGTCGAATCGACTTTTCTGCGGCTTTCCGGCAAAAGGTAAAGAAGACAGCAGGGGTTACGAGCAGGCCGAGGAAGGTCGAACTTACCAGTCCTCCGACAATCACGACGGCGACGGGATTCAAAATTTCCTTCCCCGGATCCTCCGCCGCGAGAACCAGCGGGATAAGAGCGATGCCGGCTGAAAGCGCAGTCATCAGAACGGGAACCAGTCTCTCTTCTGTCCCGCGAATGATCATGGCAAGATCAAATCTCTCGCCCTCGTGTTTCATGAGATGAAGGTAATGGGACAACATCATGATCGTGTTCCGGGCAGCGATTCCGGAGATGGCGATGAACCCGACCAATGTCGCTACACTGATAGTGTTGAGCTCAAATCTGGTCAGGACGATTCCCCCAATCAACGATATGGGTATATTTGTCAGGACGAGGGCAACAAGCGAGACGCTGCGAAAGTAACCAAAGAGAAGAAAGACGATTACGAGAAGAATTGCGGAGGACATCACCGCAATGCGCTTCTTCGCTTCCGCCTGCGCCCGGTATTCCCCTTCATAGGAGAGGATATAACCTGCCGGAACGCTTACTTCGTCCGCCACTCTTTCCTGCAGTGTTTCCACTGCAGTATTCAAATCGCTGGTGGTGGGATTGATGGAAACGACAAACCTGCGCAGAGTATTTTCGCGAAGAATCGTATTCGGTCCCGTTGCCTGCCGGATGTCGGCCACGTAGGAAAGCGGAATCATTCTACCGTTGATGGTGTCGATGTAGAGATTTTCCAGCCGCTCCGGAGACTCCCTCCATTCCGCAGGGAGGCGAACGACCAGATCGTAGGTGCGTTGGTTTTCGTATACCTCGGTTACAACGCCTCCTCCCATGAGCGTTGCGAGTTCATCATTGAGCTCACCCGGACTGACGCCGTAGGCGAGAGCGCGTTTCCGGTCTATTTCGATTCGAAGCTGGGGGATCGGTGCCTGCTGTTCGGTTCGGGCTTCTTCCAGCCCGGGAATTTCCCGCGCTACGGAGGCGATATCCCCGCCAATGCGGCGCAGTTCATCGAGATCAGGACCGTAGATCTTTACCGCGATTTTGGCAGAGACGCCGCTCAACATGTGCCCGATCCGGTCGGCAAGAGGTCCGCTGATCGCACTGAATGTCCCGGGAATTCCCTTCATAGTTTTCCGGATTTCGGCGAGGACCTCCTCCCGGTCCCGCTTTCCCGAGTCATCAAACTCAACATCGAATTCGACGGTGGAAACCGGGACGACATGATCCCCTCTCTCAGCTCGTCCGGCCCGGTAACCTACCGTCTCGACCTCCGGAATCTGCAGCAGAAGGTCGAGGGCAACGTCGGCGATTTCAGTAGTTTGCTGCAGAGAAGTTCCGGGAGCGGCAGTCGTGGCGACAACGGCGGATGGCTCCCGGAAGGCCGGCAGGAAATTTCCTCCCATGCCGCGATAGATGAAAACTGCAACAACGACGAGCGACAGCGACAGGGCCATAACGAGTAGCGGTTGCGCCAGAGCAGGTCGCAGAGCGGTGTTGCGGAATAGGGATTTCAACCACCGGACGACGACGTGGTCTCCATGTTCTTTTCCCGGTTTTGGATTGAGAAGGTAGGAACTCAGCACCGGGATCACCGTGAGAGAAACAAGAAACGAGGCTGCCATGCTGATGATGGTCGCGATTGCAATAGGGGCAAAAAGCCTGCCCTCGACACCGCTCAATCCTAACAAGGGTATAAACACCAGGATGATAAGGACAGTTGCGTAAAGAATCGACGACCGAACTTCAGCAGATGCCCTCGCTATGATCTCGAGTTTGGACGTATCCAGCTTCTCCGCTGCTGCTTCGCGCAATCGCCGGAAGACATTTTCCACATCGACAATGGCATCGTCGACCACCATGCCGATTGCGACCGCGAACCCGCCAAGAGTCATCGAATTGACAGTCAACCCCATGAGGTCGAAGACGAGAATGGACACCGCGAGAGACAGTGGAATTGCAGTGAGGGTGATGAGAGTGACACGGAGATTGAAAAGAAACAGAAACAGTACCACCGCGACCATGATCGCACCGTCGAGAAGGGCTTCCTTGAGATTTCCGATCGCGATGTCAATGAAGTCCGCTTGCCGGTAGAGAACAACCGTTTCAGCACCCTCGGGAAGAGCTGCCTGCAGTTCGGCAAGCTTTGCTTCGACACGGTCAGTCAGGTCAATCGTATCGAATCCGGGGGATTTGGTGATGCTGAGAACGACTCCCGGGTATCCCTGCGGCCCGCCTTCCTCACGGTGCACGAGATGTTTGGATCCCATCGCCGAATCTCCCCGCATCGGCTCAATACCCCAGGTAACTCGCGCGACGTCGCTGATCCGAATGGGCCGGTCATCCTGATAGGACACGCTTGTATTGGCGATGTCTTCGAGTCGGCTCGACATCGCGAGGTTTCGAACCATAACCTCTTTCGAGGAGCCTGTGAGAAAGCCTCCCGTCGTATTTCGGACCGCCTGTGCGGCTGCAGTTTCGACTTCCTCAAAGCTCACTCCGAGAGCCAGCATTTCGTCGGGGAGTGGCTGAACCTGGAGCTGTATTACTCCTCCTCCCATGGCAAGGACTTCAGCAATTCCCGGGACGGATCGAATTCCGGTCGAAAGAGTCCAGTCTGCCAGCGTCCGCAGATCGCGCGGTTCCGTCTTGCCGGTCGGATCCGTCAACCCGACCAGCATGATTTCCCCCATCAGAGATGCGACGGGAGTCATATAGGGGTTGATTCCATCGGGAAGAGATTCGGCCACACCGGAAAGCCGCTCCTGAACAAACTGTCGGGCCTGGTAAATGTCCGTATCCCAGTCGAACTCCACAAATACGAGGGAGAGTGAAATGTCGTTGACCGAACGGAGACGTGTCACCCCGTTCACGCTCATGAGCGCATTTTCCAGCGGAACACTGATTAGCGTCTCCACTTCCTCCGGAGCAAATCCGGGAGCTTCTGTCAGGATCGTAACCGTCGGTTTGGTCAGGTCAGGCAGGACTTCGACCGGAAGCTCTGTGACTTTTTTGATTCCGAGACCGAGAATAACAGCGGCACAGGCAAGAACGAGCGCGCGTTGTGCGAGGGAGAACCGGATGAGTGCGTTCAGCATCTGAAGGGGGGTTCGGTTTTCGTGAAGGAACAGAGTTGAGATACCCTTATGCGGTGCGCTTTTGCTTCAGGAGCGATTGCGCCAGAATCAGCATGATGACCGTCGCCACGGCTGCCCAACCTGCGACGATCCAGGTCCACATCGGCGCAATGCCGCTCGTGCCCCCGGCTGGTCTTCCCACCGCTTCTTTTTCCGCTTTTTGCTCTGCAGTCATCTCTGACCCGTCTTCGTTGTGTTCATGCCCGTGTGCTGCATCAAGGGCTTCCTTCAAAGACATCCCGCTGCCGCCGCCGGCAAAGCTCAGTGAATAGGAACCGCGGGTAACAACTTCATCTCCGGGGAAAAGACCCGAAAGAACTTCAATGTGAGTGTCGTTCTGTTCTCCAAGCACCACGGGGGCTTTGACGAAGGCGTTGGGAAGATCAAAGTCTTCCACAAAGACAACCCGCTTCGTTGGGTCGCCCTGAACCGCCGTTTTCGGGACCGACATGACATCCTTTCGAACGCCCGTAACGAGAGCGAATTCTACGCGCATCCCCGGCTGCATCCTTCCATCGGAATTATCGATTTCGAAAATCCCTTCAATCGTACCGGCTTCGCGATTGGCCTCGACACCGAAGCGCGAGAGCTTCGCTTCGATCACTTCCTCTCCCAGCGCAGGAATTCGGATACGGGCTTTGGTGCCGGGAACAATGCCGGATGCCTCCGGCTCGGGAATCTTTGCAACAGCCCACAACTTTGACCGGTCCGAAACATCGAGCAGGTCGGAATCCGGCTCAACCGGTTCACCGATACGAACATGGGAATCGACCACCGTCCCCCCCTGCAGTGCCCGCAATTCAATTGTCGGGGGCGGGCTGCCGGGCTGCCGGCTTTCCACTTTTGCGAGAACCTGGCCTGCGTGAACCTTGTCGCCGATGTAGGCATTCAGCTCGACAACCCGTCCGGCGATTCGGGAGGAGAGAGCGGAGCGGGTCGCGGGGATTTCTTCGAGACGTCCGATTGCGAAAACTGTCGATTCGAAAGTCTCCTCGGAGATCGGCACCATTTCGATACGGAGGTTTTTCACCGCCGTATCATCGAGAATCACCGTGTTGGCGGCTCTGTCATTGTCGATTGGAGCGCCGATTCCGGGCAGAGGTAGAGCGGCGAGCAAAAGAAGAGGAAAAAGAGGTTTCATAAGGTTTTATTTCGGAGTTGTACCGGAACGAATCGACAATCCGGGATAGGAGCCGGTCGCGAGACGAACGGCTGCATCGGACCGGTGGTATTCAGCGATGAGTTCGAGCGATCCGGTTTTCAGCTCGAGAACCTGCTCCTGGGCACGCTGCACCTGGATCAGGCTCGCCTGTCCCTGCTGATAGGCTTTGCGAAATTCTTCGAGATTCTTTTCGGCAAGACTGAGAATTTCCCCGGATGCTTCGCGTGCCAGCTTCCAGGCATCAGAGCGATGATGAAACACTTCCTCGCACTCGGAACGAATTTGAAATCGCGCGGCCTCGACGCTCTTATTTGCCGCTTCGTGATTGATGCGGGCCTGTTCAATGCCTTCCTGGTTCCGGTTCCGCAGCGGAAGGGGAATCGAAATTCCAACGCCGGCAAAGGTGTTGCCATCGAATCCCACCGGCTCATCGACAGCATCATCCTGTTCTACAAAGAGTTTCAGTGAGACGTCTTCCCAGCGACGCGCCTGTTCCAGGGTGATTGCAGCCTGTGCTTCGTCAATTTTTGCGAGAGAAAGAACGTAGTCGGGTCGTTGCTGAAGAACAGTTTGCAGCGAGACATCAATGCCGGGTTTGCTCGCAGGAAGAGCAAAGGAGCTTTCGATCTGCAGAGAGGTTTCCGGATCGAGGCCGATGATCCGGTTCAGGGCGAGAATGGCATGCCGGGCCTCCGCGTGGAGAAGTTTGCTCTGTTGTTCCAGAGTTCGCCCACTCAATGTGGCCTGCATCACATCGAGAGAGGAAACGACTCCCTCTGCGGCCTGAGCTTTCAGGAAGTCGACCATCTTTTTGTTCAGGGCGACCAGCTGATCCGATACCTCGATTTTGGCGCGTGCGGTCATCAGTTCCACGATGGCCACATCAACCTTTCCGGCGAGCTCCCGACGGCGTTCTGCGATTTCCGCTTCGGCTAGGATCACCTGGTAGTGACGCAAATTCCGTTCGTCTTTGAGTCTGGAAGTGAGAGGAAAACTCTGTGTGAACCCTACAGAGAAGGTCCCTTCATTTTCATCGTTTCCCGGTTCATCACTGGTCGATTCCATTTCAAGGACCGGATTGTCGAGGCGTCCCGACCATTTCAGCCGGGTCAGCGCTCGCTTGATTTCCAGGGTCGCGACAGCAAGATCCCGATTGTTGGAAAATGCGGACTGAATCGCTTCGTTGCGGGAGAGCGAACGCGATTCCGCGCGACCCTCCGTGACCGCGCACAGGCACAGTATCAGAGGGAATCCGAAGAGAACGGAAAGGGAGTAAAAGGACAAATGAAGTTTCATTGCAAAAGTGTTTCGTAGAGACAGAGAGATGGCGTCGGTGCAGGAAGAGGGCGCACCGGGGCACGGGAAAACACAGTTCTGCTAATGCAAAAACCAGAGAGCTCTCCCGACAGTGGGAGATACCGATCAGATCAGGAAGACACCCGAAAACGCAGGTGTGATGACTTCCGGAGGACGATCCGCTCGCAGCGGAGGGCCTTGCCGAATGGCCGGTGCTGCTTTCGGAACAGGCGGCAGCACAATCTCAAAACAGGCTGGCATCTCGGATGCCACGAACGAAAAATTGCCGTCGTTCGGAGTATGATTGGCAGCCCCAAAATCGAGGAGGCAATCCTCGTTGCACGGTTCTTCGTGGGAATGACCGTGTCCGTCCTCGGTAGTGTGATGATGTGAGTCCACCCCGAAAAGCTCCGCAACCGCACACGATGAAGTCGTGGCTCCCGGCAGCAATGCGAGGGAGACGAGCAGAAGAAGAATTTGTCCGAAGTGTTTCAAGACAGGAGAAATTGAAACGCCTTTGTGATTGTTGTCAATCAGGGGATTCTACGGGTTCACCCGGTAGAGCGCCGACTTCGTTCGCAGGATCAGCGCATTGCCGCTCACCGCAGGCGACGCCATAAATCCATCGGCAAGCTGATTTTCAGAAACGACCTCAAACTCGCGCGAAGCCTTGACTACGGTGCAGAGTCCTTCCTCATCGAAATGGTAAACCAGCTCCCCGTTGGAAATGGATGAGGCGGAAAACTCGCCGCCACCGCGCTCGGCCCAGACGACGTCACCGGTCTTGATGTCGACGGCACTCAACACGCCGCCATTCGCCATGAAGAGCAGGCCGTTCGCGATGACGGGCGACATGCGCTTCGGCGTGCGCTGGAAAATCTTCCACTTCACGTGGCTTTCGGAAATATCCCCGCGGGCCTCGGGATCCAGTTCTACCGCCCAGATCTCCGCTTTTCCGAGTCCGGTGTTGATATAGACCATGCCGGTCTCTTCGCTGTAAACCGGGCGGGACGAAGGGGAGTGGGTCGGGTAGTGAATGTTCCAGAGTTCCTCTCCCGTTTCGACGTCGTAGGCCCATGCCGCCTTCGATCCATTGCTGATGACTTGCACCTTGTCTCCGACTTTGACAAAAACGGGAGTGCTGTATCCCTTTCTCATGTCGCCGCTGTTCGCGGGAATGCCGTCGGTTTCGTCGTCGTAGTTCGTCGACCGGTCCTGCCGCCAGATCGTTTCCCCGGTCTGTTTGTGCAAAGCGGTCAGATACTGCTGGTCGGCTCCCTCCATTGTCAGAACCAGTTTGTCCTCCCACATGGCGATGGAAGATGCCGGCCCGCGCCAGTGACTGCATTTCAAATCACGACGCTGCCAGATCGTTTCGAACGTTTCCGTGTCGAGGCAGAAGGTCCCGTAGGATCCGAAATGCAGGTAGACCCGCCCCGCTTCGACCACGCCGGTCGATGAAGCATAGGTGTTCATTTTGTTGGCGAGAGGTTCCGGGTTGTCGCTTGTGATGAGGACGCGGTCGAGAAGGACCTCCCCGGTTTTCTCGTCGAGACAAAGCACAGACATACGCCTCCCGTCCTCCGTAGCGGTTGTCAGCCAGATCCTCCCTTCGGAAATGATCGGGGACGACCAGCCGAGGCCGTCTATGTCTACTTTCCATGCCACATTTTTCTCTTCCGACCATTCCGTGGGAAGGATCTCTGCCGACACCGTCCCGTCTGCGTTTGGTCCCCGAAATTCCGGCCATTGAGCCGGGAGGGTTGCAGGAAGGAGAATGACTGCTGCGAGCAGGAAAGGTTTCATGCCTGAACGATGGACAAATCCGCACCTGCGGTCAACGGCGGAAGGGTGGGATCGGGAAAACGGTTCGATAATTTGATTTCTTCGCCGCCCGGATGTCGATACGGTCTGATGGAGAAATGACCCCCGCCACAGACGATCCCGAGTATATCGCTCTCCTGAAGCGCAGAAACCGATGGCTGACGGTTATGATCATTTCGGCATTCCTGGTCGGTGTGCCTCCCCTTATAGGATTGGGCGGAACCGTCTTCGGAATGCTCCGGGCATTCGATACGGTGGGAAAAACCGGTGGTGGTGATCCTGAGGAACTGTCTGAGAATATTTCTCTCGCACTTGTGACCACCGCAGGAGGAGTCATCGTATCCGTTCTCTTCCTGATCATCTTTTTGCTATCCGGAATATTCTGGATGATCGCTGCAAGCCGGGTCAAAAATTTTCGCAAGACTATCCGCACTCAATCGTAATCCCCCCCTATGCAAATCACCGAAGAACTCATCAAACAAGTCGCCGGGGACATGGAAGTCCCAATGGAGGAACTGCTGAAGTTCGTCGAAATGGGCGAAGAAAAGACTTTTCCCCGGGGCGACTACCTGTTTCATGAATCGGCGCCGCGCCAATGGTTTGGAATTGTGTTAGAGGGAAAAATCAATCTCCAGCGTGGACTCGCCGGGCGCAACGTCACGATCGCCTGCCTCACCGGTGGGGCCGTGATCAGCGAAAGCCTGTTTATCGATGACCTCAACCACAGTGTTTCCGGTCTCGCGCTGGAGGAAACCCACGTTTGGGTCATTTCCCGGGAGAAGCTCGAAAAATTCCGCCACGCCAAGCCGGAGATCTTTTTCCGCATGGTGCGCCGCGCGGCACGACGGATCAGTTTCCGGCTTCGCGAGACGACGGACCTGCTTCTCGATTCCAAGCGCGAACGCAACGACATTGCCGACTTCCGGCGGGAACATGACTCTCTCGGTTACCGTGAAGTATCCAATTCGCACTACTACGGGGTGCAGACAACCCGGGCCATGGAGAACTTCCCGTTCTCCGGAGTGCCCCTTTCCCACTTCCAGCACCTCGTCAATGCCTTTGCTTTTGTCAAAAAGGCAGCTGCAACCGCCAACTCCATTCTGGGTGTGTTAGACAACGAGGTTGCCGACGCGATTGTCAAAGCCTGCGACCGGATCCTGGCAGGGGAATTTCAGGAGAATTTCGTGGTTGATATGATTCAGGGTGGTGCCGGAACCTCCTCTAACATGAATGCCAACGAGGTCATCGCGAACATCGCCCTCGAGATCCTCGGCCATCAGAAAGGGCAGTATGAGTTCTGTCATCCGAACGATCACGTAAACTGCTCCCAGTCGACCAACGACGCCTATCCCACCGCATTGAAACTCGCGGTTGTCGCGTCGGTTCACGAAACGGTGTCCGCGTTGAAAGTTCTGAAAAAATCTTTCGCCGCGAAAGCGGAGGAATTCGCGGATGTGATCAAAATGGGCCGTACCGAAAATCAGGACGCTGTTCCGATGACGCTGGGACAGGAGTTTGCCGCCTACGCTGTGATGGTGAATGACGGGATCCGCCGACTCGAGCGTGTCTGCGACGAGCTGCTCATCATCAACATGGGGGCGACCGCGATCGGCACGGGGCTGAACAGTCCTCCCGGATACGCCGAGCTGTGCACCCGGAAGATTAATGAATTCAGCGGCTACCATGTGAAGCTCGCCGACGATCTCGTCGAGGCGACTCAGGATGCAGGAGACTTCGCGGAGATGAGTGGCGCGTTAAAAACAACCGCCATTCAGATTTCGAAAATCTGCAACGATCTGCGCTGGGCGTCCTCCGGTCCCCGATGCGGTCTGTCCGAGATCAATCTCCCTCCGCTTCAGCCCGGATCATCGATCATGCCGGGCAAAGTGAATCCGGTTCTCCCGGAAGTCGTTAATCAGATCTGCTACCAGATCATCGGATCCGACCTCACCGTTTCGATGGCCGCCGAGGCGAGTGAGTTTGAGCTGAACATGGCCGAACCAATCATGGGATACAATTTGCTGCACAGTCTCATGTTGCTGAAAAACGCAGCTGTGGTTCTTTCGACCCGCTGCGTCGACGGTATTACCGCAAACCGCGAGCGGTGCGCAGACTACGTCAAAAATTCGATCGGCATTGTCACCGCATTAAATCCCGTTCTCGGGTACGAAAAGTCCGCCTCGATTGCGAAGGAGGCACTCGCGACAGATCGCAGCGTCTACGATCTCGTTCTCGAAAAAGGTTGGATCTCACAGACCCAGCTCGACAACCTTCTCGCTCCGGAGAAAATGGCAAATCCGCTCATGCACGACTGATGATATTTCAGTTTTCTTTCGGCAAAGAAAAGGCCCGAAACAGGCCGATGCACATCGAGGCGATGACCGCGAGATAGATTCCAATTCCCCACCAGGAAAACGGAAGCGCGTCCCGCGCCCCGGAACCCACCTGATAGGCTCCCCACAAAATAAACCACATCAGCAAAAGAGTCGCGATCCCCATGCCGACGTAGAACACATTGATGCGGGCAACGGTATCCTTCACCCGCTCCGGAGCAAGCCAGTAGTCCCTGTGGGGTAGATTCCAGAACCTTGGCGGGATTTTCTCCAGAAAGAAAGGAAGGAGGCCGAAGAGGATCAGCATGAGAACAGCGACGCCTGCATTGACTGCCGTCAACTCGACCTTGCTGGAAAAGCGATCCGGTTTTCCGGCTCCGTCGAAATGCACCGGCACCCGCTCCGGGAGTTGTGTGTGTGCCCAGTAGGTAAAACAAAGGAATCCAATCGTGAGGGCGAAGAAACTCACCATCACAATTCGAGCGGAGAGAAGAGTGCGATTGGTAGTCATGTTAGTGTGGTGTAACCCTGTTGGCTCCGGGACCCGACAGGGTACCGTTAGCGACACAACCCTGTTCCCTCACGGGGGACAGGGTTGTGTGTAGCGGTAACTCTATCGCGAACTGGACGGAAAAGCGGTTACAAAAGCTCTTCGCTTTTCGAGCTACGCTCTCTCTTCAACAGCCCACCCTTCACGATAGTCTCGCGAGATCCACCGGTTGGCCTCTTCCAGATTCGTGACCCGCAGATTCTCCGCGTCCCATTCCAGCTTCTCCCCGGGAAAGCGGGCGGCAACGTTGCCGAGCTGTACGGTTTCGGTGAGCGGTCCGGCGTAGGCGAAGTTATCTGAGATTTCCGTGTTGCCCTCGAGGCAGGCATCGACCCAGTCGTGGTAGTGATTGGCTTCGTCCAGTTCCGGCCAGTTGAAGTCGGCAAAGTCCTTTTCAGGATACAGCTTTGGTTCCCCCCAGTGCATCACTAACAAATATCCCTTTTCCCCGATCATGATCGAGGCGGGTTGCGGCAATTCCTGCCCGTTCGGAAGGCCGGGAAATTTCAAAGTCGGACGCCGCCCGCCGTCATACCAGGTGACGCGAAGGGTATCTTCCGCAGTCCACTTGTTGCCGGGAAAAACGTAGGAAATCGTCTCCTGTGCAGGGTACACTTCGTCGTTCATTCCGGAGTGGTTGGAATGCACCGACAGGGGAGCGGTCAGATCGAGAGCCGTGAAGATCGGGTCGAGCAGGTGACAGCCGTTGTCACCGATGGAGCCGGTTCCAAAATCCTGCCAGTCGCGCCAGGTAAAGGGGTGATAGACGCGGTCGCCCCCGTATTCCCGCATCGGAGCAGGGCCAATCCACTGATCCCAGTCGACCTCGGAAGGTGCTGGTTCCGGGCTTTCAGGTCGTTCGATAAGGCCCGACCGGCCGTGACCTGCTGCACTGATCCAGGAGTGAACCTCTTTGATTTTTCCAATCGCTTCGATCTCCTGCACGACAGGCTTGATGACGCGGTATTGGTACTCCGAGTGGATTTGGTTGCCCATCCTCGTTACTTTTCCGGCCTGCTTTGCCGTTGCCGCAATCTGGCGGGCTTCCCACACGGTGTGAGTGAGTGGCTTTTCGCAATAGACATGTAGCCCGGCGTCGAGAGCCGCCTGGGTAACGATTGCGTGGGAGTGGTCGGGAATGCCAACGCTGACGGCGTCGACTTTACCCTTCATTTTGTCGAGCATTTCCCGGAAGTCGGAAAATTTCGGCAGATCGGGCCAGCGTTTGTCGACGTGACCAAAGTGACGTTTATCGATGTCGCAGAATGCGACGGGCTCGACGGCCGGGTGACTTACGATTCGGGAAATGCCTGCCCACCCCTGGTGGTAGCAGCCAATTCCGGCAAAGCGGAGTTTTTTCTCAGGCATGTCAAAATCATGCCTGCCTTCGCAGTTGGGTGGCGAATGAAAAGAGGTGCGTCTTCGCGGTCAGATCGGGTGATCTGTCTAACTACATTTCCTCGTTTTGAATCCGGTTCCGTTCAATTTCGTAGTCGTGGATCAGGGAATCGATCTTTTCTTCGAAGCTGGTTGCGATGCCGAACAGTTCGCTGACACGGTCCGCGTATTCTTTCTGCTTAAGCTCGTCCTCGATGACAAGAGAGAGCTCTGCGAGCTTCTCAATTCGCCCCTTGGCGCGATGTGACATTTCTTTGAATTGAGAAATGTGTGTGGTCATTCCCTTGACGAGTTCTTCTGTCGTTGGTTGAGCCATAACGATGTGAGTTACGAATCGGGCAGGGATTTGGATGCGAGCGTGCCGATGCGATCTGCGTAGCTGCGCTTGCAAAAGCGTGGCACGGCACGGCATTCACCCCACCGTCTTGCGACGGCGGCTACATTGGCCGGACAGATGAGGCGAGGGTGTTGGTCGTATCTGTAGCCGCGCTTGCAAAAGCGTGGCCTGCTCCTGGCGTTCGCCCCACCGTCTTGCGACGGCGGCTACATTGGCCGGACGGATGTGGAATGGCGTTGGTCGTAGCTGTAGCCGCGCTTGCAAAAGCGTGGCCTGCTCCTGGCATTCGCCCCACCGTCTTGCGACGGCGGCTACGCTTCGGCGGCTCTTTTCGCGGCTCGCTTCCGTTCGTTGCTGTCGAGGATGCGTTTGCGGAGGCGGATGTTCTCCGGCGTCGCTTCGACGAGCTCATCCGGTTCGATGTACTCAATGGCCCGCTCCAGGGAAAAACGGAGAGCCGGTGTCAGTGCAGTCGTTTTATCACTTCCGGCGGCACGGTGGTTGGTGACGTGTTTGGCTTTGGTCGGATTCACGGGGAGGTCGTCCGTCCGCGGGTTTTCCCCGACGATCATTCCTTCATAGACCTGCTCCCCGGGTCCGACAAAAAGCTTACCCCTTGTTTCAATGTTCGTCAGTGAGTAGGTCATTGCTTCACCCTTTTCCATCGACACGAGCGTGCCGGTGTGCCGGGTTCGAATGTCACCGCTGTCAGGTCGGTATTCCTTGAAAAGGTGGGACATGATGCCCTCACCGCTGGTCAGGTTGAGAAGCTCGAATTCAAATCCGATGAGGCCACGGGTCGGAATGGTGATTTCCATCGTGGTGCGACCGTTCTTCGTGCTCATTGCCTCGGTCGTTCCTTTTCGATTGGCGAGCGATTGCATGCAGCCACCGACTGCTTCATCGGGAACTTCGAGATAAAGCGTTTCGTAAGGCTCGTGCCATTTTCCGTCGATCTCACGTTTGATCACAGTAGGCCGGGAAACGAGAACTTCGTATCCCTCGCGGCGCATCTGCTCGACGACAACCGCCACCTGCATCGCTCCACGGGCGCTGACTTTGAATTCCCCGGCGCTGTCGGTGTCTTCCACCTTGATGGAAACGTTGGTGCGCGCCTCGCGGAAGAGGCGGTCGCGAATTTCCCTCGAAGTGACCTTGCTGCCTTCGATACCGGCGAAAGGACCATCGTTGACGGCAAAAGACATCATCACCGTCGGCGGATCGATTTCGACAAACGGAAGAGGTTCCGCATCTTCCGTCGCTGCGATTGTTTCCCCGATGTCGACATCTTCAAACCCTGACAAACCAACAATATTTCCCGCGATAGCTTCGTTCGCTTCGCTGGTGGCAAGGGCATTGTATTCAAATACTTTGCTGATCTTGGCGCGCTGAGGCTTTTCCCCGGGCATGAGACGCCAGACGGTGTCCCCGACCGTGACTTTACCCGAAAGGATTTTCCCGATCGCGATTCGTCCGACGTAGTCCGACCAGTCGATGTTGGAAACCAGCATCTTGAACGGGGCGTCAGGATCGACATCCGGTGTCGGAATATTCTCCATGATGGCATCGAGAAGGGGAACCATGCCCTCGGCTTCCGTGTTCGGCGTCGTGTCGGCATAGCCGTTTTTCGCACTTCCGTAGAGAAAGGGGGCGCCAAATTGCTCATCGTTGGCGTCGAGGTCGAGAAAGAGTTCGAGCACCTTGTCGTGAACTTCGAGGGGCTCGGCATTCGGTCGGTCGATTTTGTTCACGAAAACGATCGGGGTCAGTCCGGCAGCGAGCGCTTTCTTCAGCACAAATCGCGTCTGGGCCTGCGGTCCTTCGTATGCATCAACGACGAGCATGACGCCATCGACCATTTTCATGACCCGCTCCACTTCACCGCCGAAGTCGGCGTGGCCGGGAGTGTCTACGATGTTAATGACGTTGTCGCCCCAGCGAATCGAAGTGTTTTTCGCTTTGATGGTAATGCCCCGTTCCCGCTCCTGATCCATGGAATCCATGGCGCGTTCTTCGACAGCCTGATTTTCCCGGAACGAGCCTGCCTGCTTCAGCATCTCGTCGACGAGAGTGGTCTTGCCATGATCAACGTGTGCGATGATGGCGATGTTCCGGATGCGATCCGGAGTGATGGTAGTGGAATCGGACATGATGGCGGGAATGACACGCCAAAAGGCGCGGTGTCAATCGGTTTGAGCGCACAGGAAAGGCGCCCGTATTGGGTTAAAAAAGGGATCAATAATCCCGATCGAGAAGATAATCGGCGATTTCGCGGAGACGCTCCGCTTTCTTTCCGAATGGCTTGAGAGCTTCGTGAGCTCTTCGGGTGAGACGGGCTGCCTCTTTGCGGCTTTTTTCGAGACCGAAGAGAGCGGGGTAGGTAGACTTGGCTGTCGCTTCGTCCTTCCCGGCAGATTTGCCGAGCTTTTCGCTGGTCTGGGTGACGTCGAGAATATCGTCAATGACCTGAAAAGCGAGTCCCAGCGACTGTCCGTAAACCGTGAGAGCTTCGAGTTTTTTCGGCGTTGCGTTCGCTGTCATGCCCCCGAGCCGTATCGATGCCGTAAGCAGGGCTGCAGTTTTGCTCTGGTGAATGAATTTGAGCTGGGGAGGGGAG
>JAKSBG010000034.1 GCA_022361255.1 Verrucomicrobiales bacterium | reverse complement strand
TTTCGCGGGGTTTGCGCCGGAACTCGCTCTTGCCGGAACGCGTTGCCCCTCTAGAGTAACGCGCATGAGTTCTGAAGCAGTTTCCGAAATCCCCGTCGAACACGATGATCCTGTAAACACCCAAATCCTGTCCGTTTCCGAGGATCTGGTGAGTGGCTTTCAAAGACATCCCTTTCAAAATATCGCAGAAGAATCCGGCGTGGAGCTGGAAACGGTTCTTACCCGGATCCGGGCAATGCTGGAAGCCGGTGTGATCCGACGCGTTCGGCAGACTCTTCTCGCAACGAAGCTGGCTCACGGAGCTCTCTGTGCCTGGAAAGTCGACAATGACAAGCTCGACGCCACTTTTGACTTCATGTTCAAGGAGGATCCTTTCAGCGGACACGTCGTGACCCGCTCGACGGACCGCGAGATCTCCGGCAGTGACTACAAACTGTGGACCACCCTGAAAGTCCCGCAGGGGGAATCGCTGGAAGAGCACGCGGAAGTGTTGAGACGCCTGACCGGCGCGCACGAATTCGTTCTCATGCCCGCGAACGGTATTTTCGCCCTGGGTGTCGGTCATGTGCGACGGAAGTCGATGGAGCCGGGAGCCAAATCCGACGAACCGGCCGTGATGACGACAACCACGACGGTAGAGCTGGACGAAACCGAGTGGAAGGTTCTTCTCGCCATCAAAGAGGAGCTGTCTCCCGAAGAAATTTGCGAAGATGTCTGGGGTCCGCGTGCGGAAGCGATCGGAATGGATGTGGATGAGTTCTGCAAGGTTGCAGAACGGCTTGATGAGAAAAAGGTTATCGGGCGTTTTTCCACTTTTCTCGAGCACGTGAAAGCCAGTTCAAAGGGCAAGCGGGTGACCCGTTTTAACGCGCTATTCCACTGGAAAGTTCCGGAGGGAATGCAGCCGCAGGCGGGCGGTGAGGTGGGACGCCACCACATCATGACACACTGCTACTGGCGCGAGGGCGGCCCGAGATTCGGAGGTGTCAATATCATGGGCGTGGTTCACGGAACGGACAAGGACCGGGTCCTCGAACACAAAGCTGCGATCGACGCCCACCTTGCCGATGTTGGAATCCCACTCGAATACACAAACGTGTTCTGGGGCGGCCGCAGCGAGATCAAACCGTCGGAAATTTCCCCGAAAGTGTATGAGGAATTTCACGAGAAGTGGAAAGACTCCGGACAGGTGCTATAGAAAGGACGAAGTCCTATCTATGCTCCATCCATGAACGTTCGTGACGGCGCCAACCTTGCCCGTATCCGCCTCACTGATGAGGAAGCGGAGGAATACCAGTCTCAGCTGGATCAAATTCTCCAATATGTTGAGCAACTGAATCAGATCGATGTGGACGGAATCGAACCGACCGCCCATGCGGAGGATGTCTTTGATGTCATCCGCGATGATGTCGCGATTGCCACGCATCAGCTCAGTCAGGAGGCCGCGCTTTCCAATGCTCCGGAAACGGCTCACGATCAGATCAAGATGCCGAAAGTCGTTGAATAAGCTCCCGGTAGGGACCCGAAGCTGATTTTTGCACCCCTTTCCCCTTCTGTATTGTGAACGCTGCTGAACTCACTATTTCTCAACTCCGGGAAGCATATTCCAAAGGAGACCTCACCCCTGCCGATGCGCTCCAATCGATCGCGTCTGCAATTGATGAAACCGACGGCGATATCGGAGGCTATCTTTCTTACGACCTCGAACTTGCCCTGAAGGACGCTGAATCGGTCGACCTTTCCAAGCCGCTTGGCGGAGTGCCGATCGCCTTGAAAGATCTCATCAATGCCGAAGGTCAGCCCTGTGCGGCTGCATCCAGAATTCTCGACGGGAAATACCAGTCTCCCTACGACGCAACGGTCGTGAGAAAGCTGCGCGAAGCGGGAGCGATACCATTTGGCCGAGCCAACATGGATGAGTTTGCGATGGGGTCCTCGAACGAAAACTCGGGAATCAAACCCTGCCGAAACCCTCACGATACGGATCGAATTCCCGGCGGCTCGTCCGGTGGCTCCGCTGCGGTAGTGGCTGCGAAAACGGCAGTGGCGGCACTGGGAACGGATACCGGCGGCTCCATTCGCCAACCGGCAAGCCATTGTGGGGTAGTCGGGGTCAAACCAACCTACGGGCGCGTTTCCCGTTACGGATTGATCGCTTTTGCCTCCTCGCTCGACCAGTGCGGCCCCCTCACCAAAACCGTGGAAGACTCCGCCCTGCTCCTGCAAACGATTGCCGGTCCCTGTGAACGTGATTCAACCTGCCTCGATGCGGAAGTGCCGGATTACACGGCGGCGATCGGTCAGGATATCAAGGGCCTGAAAATTGGCCTTCCCAAAGAGTATTTTGCCGAAGGCCTTGATCCTGCGGTGAAGGAAAAAGTCGAAAATGCCCTGAAAACGCTCGAGAGCCTCGGCGCGGAAACTATTGAAATTTCCCTGCCCAACACTGATCATGCTGTAGCGACCTACTACATCATCGCGACAGCGGAAGCCTCGGCAAACCTCGCCCGTTTTGACGGGGTTCGATACGGTCATCGCTCACAGGAGGCAGATGACCTCCTCGGTGTCTATGAACTCTCACGCGATGAAGGCTTCGGCGCTGAAGTGAAGCGCCGGATCCTCCTCGGAACCTATGTTCTCAGCTCGGGCTACTACGATGCCTACTACCTGCGCGCGCAAAAAGTCCGGACATTGATTCGTCAGGATTTCACGACGGCTTTCGAGAAAGTCGATGTGATTGCATCCCCGGTGTCGCCCACGCCGGCATTCAAGATCGGTGAAAAATCCAGCGATCCTCTCGCGATGTACCTGGCGGACATCTACACGATTTCGGCAAACCTCGCCGGTGTTTGTGGTATCTCGGTTCCCTGTGGTTCGGTTTCTGAAGGCGGCAGCGATCTACCCGTCGGGCTCCAGCTGCTGGGTAAGCCACTTGGCGAATCAGACCTTTTCCGTGCGGCGCATGCGTTGGAGACTGCGTAGGACGCGCGCCTAAGAACATCACGCTGCCACCGGAGTGGAGACACCGAATCGTGTCGCTCTTTTTGTAGCGTCCACAGGAGCCGTCCGGGCAGACGGGCCTGAATCAGGTGCCCGCTTTTTCGCTTCCGCTGACTTTCGCCTTTTTCAGCCTGTCACTGAATTCCACGTGGTGGTTCGGGTCGTTTTCGGGTGGGCTGACGATGAACCGGCCGAGGTCGCCGAAGGCGCAGTTCACTCCGAGGAAAGCGAGGCCACCTGCCGCGAGAATAAAGGCGCTCCAGAGGGCGCGATTCACTGCCTGTTCGCTGATGACTTCCCAGGCACCGAGAATTCCGGAAACAGTCGCAAAACAGATGCAGCTCGTCAGAACCCAGAAGATGGCTTTTTTCACGACTTCGTGGGGAAGGTATCCTTTTTCTCGCATCTTTCTCCAATCGGTAAATTTCACCTGATAGTAGCGGTTTCCCCCCTGCTCCGACAAGCAGGAACTGAAGCGGGGATTTTTCGGGGTTTCGCGGCATTTTTCTTGATTCGCCCCCTACCCCGTGAATCTTGCAGCCGCTATGTCCGCCGTTCTCAATCTCCCCCGCTGGTATGATTTGCACACTCACTTCCGCCAGGGAGCGAACGTGGGTGCCTACATCGCGGATCACCTCGGGATGGGCTGCGCCGGGGCACTTGCGATGCCAAATACCAAGCCACCGGTGGCACTGATCCATGGGCCGGATACGGACAAAGCCTGGTCGATCGAATCCTATCGCAACATCCTGCTCCAAGCCGGAGCTGACGCATTTGACCAGCTGATCATCCCCCTCTACCTGACGGCTGACACGACGCCTGAAATGATCGACAAAGGCGCCGAATCCGGGCTTCTCCGGGCCTGCAAATACTACCCTCCCCATGGCACAACCAACTCTGAACACGGTGTCCCGATGGAGAACTGGATCGGCGGCGACGTCTTTCGCGCTCTCGAAGCGAATCAGATCACTCTTTGCATTCACGGGGAACAGCACGGGCTGGCCGGTTCGGAGTATTTTGATGAGAATCAAACGGCTGAGTCGGTATTTTACTCTGAAAAGTTACCTGCGATTCTCGATGCCCATCCCGAACTGCGTATCGTTTGCGAACATATTACGACGCAAGACGCAGCAGAATTCGTATCAACTGCTCCAGCGCGGGTCGGTGCCACAATTACACCTCAGCACTTGCTCTATACCGTCGGGCACCTGATCCAGGGCTTGCGCTATCATCTCTACTGCCTCCCGGTTGTGAAATTCGAGAAAGACCTCGCGGCTCTTCGAAAAGCCGTAACGACGCCGGGGCAGTCCAAATTTTTTGCCGGCACTGATAGCGCTCCTCATACAACGAAAGCTACGGAATGCGGCTGCGCAGCCGGATGCTACACGGGAGGTTGCGCCCCTCAGTTATACGCAATGGCATTTGAAGAAGCAGGCGTCGACCTTGGGAACGAAGCGGGAGAAGATCTTTTCACACGATTCCTCAGCACAAACGGGCCGGAGTTCTATGGTTTCCCCCCGAGCCCGGAGAACTTTCAAATGAAGCGGGAACCGTCCACAGTCGAGACACGGGAAACCGGCGAAGGACCGATCGTTCCTCTTCCCGTGGGAATGGAGCGGGAGTTGACCTGGACGATTGTGAAAGAGAGCGTGTGACGGAAACTGCGTTCTGACGGTTTGGCTCCGCTCCGAAATTCGGCAGATTTTGTAGCGGGATAGTTCATTTCTCTGTGCTATTTTCGCGCCGTGAACCGTCTTGCTTTTTTCCTGCTGATTTTTCTCGTTCCCGTTTCGTATTTGGCGAAAGCCGAAGAGGCTCGCCGTTTCTCCCGGATCGATACGGTTGTCTCGGAGTGGGATGGACAACAGAAACTCTGGGTAGCCGGGAATATCGGTGTGGATCCCAATTCCCTGACGGCCCTCGAAAGCTGGCTCGATGTCAACGCGGCGAACTGGACCATCGTGCTCATGCAGAACGCGCGTGGGCAATTCTACGATGGAAAAACCGGAATGACTGCTGTCGAGTTCGCCCTGGGTGAAGGACTCTCGAACCGCACCGGTTTCGCAGACCTGACAGATGAACGCACCGGCGAGAAAAACGGCGCAGTCTTTGTGCTCTTTCTGGAGGAACGGAAGTTCTCCTATTTTGCCTCTGAGATTTTTGATAAGCGAAGCCTCGGTGAACGCTACTGGGTGGGGCGCCTCGATGCACCTGCGATCGGGGCGATGCGGAACGGAGGCCGCATCGTTGATGCCGTGAAGCTCACAACCAACAACATCCAGAACAAACTGTCCCAAAAACTGGAGGAGGAAAAGCAACGGGCACGCCTCGCAGAAATTGAAAAACAGCGCGCCATCGAAGAGGCGAAGAAATATCCGGCGCAGATTGACCAGCGGATTCGTGAGGCGGTGAAAAAAGGCCAAGCGCTGCTACAGAGTTCCGCCGGCGCCGGTGACGGTCCGGTTTTTTCGCCCGACCTGGCAAAATGGGAGGCGAACCGGGATTCGATCAGAAAACTCGTCGCGGTGGGTTCGCTCCAGAATGCGAGGACCCGCTTTGCGGAAACGGAGGCACTTATTTCCGCCTACGAGGCGGGACTCGATACCTGGGCGGAGGCTCCGGAGAGAATGGAGAATCTTGCTGCACAAATCGAGCAGCACCCCACCACGAATAAGGATCCGACGATCGCCGGCTTGCTCGCCAAAGCGAATACGGCTCTTCTCTCCGCGAGGGAGAATCATTCCAACGGTGAGCCTCTCTACCTCGACCAGATCATCGAAGCGGAGCGCAGTATCGACACAGCAGAAGCGAGGTATTCCGCCTGGGTTGAAGCGGAGAAACGCAAACGCATTCTGATTCTCACGCTTGCTTCCGTGGCGGCTTTTCTGCTCCTGGTGTTCCTCATCGTTGCCAACCGTCTTCGCGTCCCCGCAAGGAATCAGGCGAGGGAACTGTTTCAGAAGTGGCGGGGAATTCTCGACGGAAAATTCGACGAACTGTTTCAACTGATGGATCGCGCCGGTGTCATCGTCGGTTCGAGTTCGGAGCTGGAGGAGCGGGGATTCAACGGAACAACGGAAGCCCTTGCGAAGGAAACGATCCGCGATGTTGATGAGTTGTTCATCATGTCCAGTGCGACGGACCGGGTAATGGAACGGGTCGAAAAGCTGGTCGATCCGGGATCTTTCTCCGGAAAACTCGAAAATTTCTTTTCCTCCCGGCGCTACAAAAAGGCTGCAGCGCTTCTGTCCTCCGAACCAATCGGATTTGACCGGAAAGATCACCTCGAGGCCATCCTTGAGCCCGGCGCGAATACCCGGAATGAAACCGGGCGGACTCTGCTCGGAGAGGCGGATGACTACAAACCTTTTCGGATCTCCTTTGAGAAACTTGTCGAAGAGTATGACGCCCGACAAGCAGTGGCGAAGGAGGAAGTCACTCGTTTGGAGGCCGGTATCGACGGACTTCCGCTTCGCCAGCAGGCACTTTCGGAGACCTTGTCAGAAACCGGGCAACTCGCTGATGCTCTCGCCGCACGAAGCGCGGCAGATACTCTTTTCCCACTCGTTTCCCTGAGGCAAAAACTCATTCCGGAAGCAGCCGAAATGCTGGAAAATGCCGCCCGTGTCGGGGAATCAGACCCGGTTGAGGCGTACGAAAGCATTCTCCCGGAAGCTTCAAGGCTCGTCACAGAGTCGCGGAAAATTGCCGAGACGACAGAGTCATTTCGAGTGATTGACCTTCCCGTGATGCAGCGAGTAAGCGATAGTCTCACCGGGCAGAAGCGAAGCTCGTCCTGGATCGACAACGCCCTTGTCGCAGCGACAGCCCGCTGCGAACAACTCGCAGAACAGGCCTGCGAAGAATCGGTCGCAGAGCAGTGGGTCGAATTTGACGACAGCCTCACCCGTCTGAAAGGCAGGGCGATGCGATGCGAAGAACTCGCAAAGCAAGTTCAGGAAAAATGGCTACCTGCCGTCACTGCATCACGCGCGAGTATCAAATCAACGCGGGAAGAACTGGCTGCCGCACTCAAATTGCCGACCGAAAAAGTTCTTCACGAAACCGGCCTATCACCGGACACCCGTGTCGACAACGCGATTCGGGGACTCGAGGCCGCTGTCGTCGCAATTGACGGCGGAGAGGCGATCACGGCGGAGCGTGATATCGCAGAAGTCGAATCCCAGCTCGATGAAGCCGCAGCAATGCTGGAACTGAGCCGCAACTGCGTGGAAAACCACGGCATTCTCCATCGCGAGCTTTCAACTGAACGCCGCACCTTGCTCGAAGAAAAGCCCGAGGTAGCCGCGCTTCTCGAAGAACTGAAGTCGCAGTATGCTCCTTCCGTCCTCACCTTTCATTCCCGTTTCGGAGAGACGGTCGAAGATGGTCAACTGACCGTGGTCAACAGCATCGAGCGCGCGGAACGCCGTCTCGAGATTTCAGGACGTGAGCTGGATGAAAGCCGGGCTGCTTTTGCCTCCGGCAAACTGATACGGGCACATTCCCTTCTCGAGGCGGTAGCGAATGAACTGGGATTTGCCCGGCATCAGCTCGCTCTGGTGCGGGATCAATATGAGGCTCTTCGTGAAGCGGAGAAGGAAAACAGAGAGCGCGCTGAATCAGTGGAGCAGTTTCTTGAAGAACTGGTCCAGCTTGCGGAGGATCCCCGCACGATTCAATCGACGATCACGGATCTGAAACTGGTCGGAGAATGGGTGCTCGCATTTGTGGAATCGCTTGAGAAACAGTCACCGGACCCGTTTCTTCTGTTCCGCGAGGGAAAAGTTGTTGAGCGGGATCTCCGCGGGATTGAAGACCGGATCAGGGGCGACTGGGAGGCTCACGAGCTCGCGAAGATGGCGGAAACCTCCGCAGAAGCAGCTCTTACCTTCTGTCGTCAGTTTATCAAAAAGGCACAGACGGACAAGATTCCCAACAGCCGCGCGCTCGACCGGGCCATTCAGCGCCATGGAGAGCTCACGGAGGAATTGGAGCAAATTGAAAAGACACTCGAATCCGATCACGCAGACTGGCACGAACTTTTCACCCAAACGGCAGAAATAGAGGGTGAAACGGCCAAGGTTCTGGGAACATTGAAGGAGCAGCTTTCCGCGGCCCGCGATGCAGCCGAGCGTGTCCGGGCGGCTTCGCGGGCAGTGTCGAAACTCCAGAGATGGAAAAGTTCCTACTCGGTGAGCACGAATCGCAGAGCCGGGAGTCACGAGTTCAATCAGGCGGAAGCTGCCCTTGCCAGTGGTAACTACAAAGAAGCCCGACTTCTGGCGGTTAGCTCTGAAGGACTTTCGAAACGGGAATTGCAACGTGCCAAAACGAGGGAATCGCGGGAGGCATCAAAAGCAGCCATGTCATTTTCCAGCTCATCGACTCGTAGCAGTTGGAGTAGTGGATCAAGTTTCTCATCTTCCAGCAGCTCTTCCGGCTTTTCCGGATCCAGCTTTTCCTCCGGCTCGGGATTCTCCCGTTCAGGGTGGTAGTTCCTTGTTTTTCTGCAAAGCAGTACTTTTCGGTTGCCCGAAACCGGAACTGAAATTATGATCCCCGCCCTGACCCAATTCGGTCACCTGGAAACGGGGCATTAGCTCAGTTGGTAGAGCGCCTCAATGGCATTGAGGAGGTCAGCGGTTCAACTCCGCTATGCTCCACTTCCCGTTTCGGAGTCCACTTTCCCCGCTCCCCCCTACCCCAGCTTCGAAAGAACTGTTGAGGCGAGGTTCAGAACGAGAAAGAAACCGCACATATCGGTGCAGGTTGTCAGAATGGGACCGGAAGCGAGGGCCGGGTCGACTTTGAAGCGCTTCAAGAGAAGTGGCACCATGCCGCCAAGAAGCACTGAAAGAATCGTGTTGAGAAAAAGTGCTCCTCCAATCACGAGGCCGAGGTAAACATTGCCTTTCCAGAATCCGGCAATTGCTCCGAGCAGGCAGCCGAGAACAAAGCCGTTCACGATTCCGAGTATGCCCTCTTTCCAGACGATGCGGAGAAACTCAGTCGGGCGAATCAATCCCAGGGTCAGTTCACGAATACTCACCGCCACCGCCTGATTCCCGGAACAGCCGCTCATGTCCGACACAATAGGAAGAAAGACAGCGAGAGCGATGACTGCCTGCAAGGTGTCCTCATACATCGCGATGACGCTAGCGGCGACCAGATTGAGAACGATATTCGGCCCGAGCCAGGCGAGTCGACGCCCGCAACGAGCCAGCATCGGCATCGATCGAAGCTCTTCTCCACCCAGAATCCCGGAAGAACGCAGGTAATCCTCTGTCTGATGCTCTGCCGTCGCTTCGCGAACTTCCTGCCTCGTGACCACTCCTGCAAGCAACCCGTTTTCATCCACAACCGGCAGACCGATGTAGCCTTTCTCCTCAAAGGTGGAACGAAGGGAGTCGAAATCATCCGCCACACCAACACTGACCGGATCCGATATCATCACTTCGGTGACCGGACAGTTTCGTTTCGTCAAAACGAGATCGCGAAGCCTGAGAACACCCCGCAGAACGCCGCTCGCAGACGTTACGTAGACATATTGCACATCCATATCGGCGTAGTGTTCCGCGTTTTCCCCCAGCTCATGGAGCACATCGCCAACGGTTGCCTTTTCCGAAAAGGAAGCCAGAGAAGTGCGCATCAGGCCGCCTGCGGTATCCCAGGGATATTCGGCGCGCGTTCGCAGCTTTTCCGCCTCCTCTCGGTCATCAATTTCTGCAAGAACGGCTTCCGACTCGCGATCCTGCATCTCGCGCAGTACGTCTGCACTGACTGATCCGGGCAGCTCCTCCACAATGTCAGCGGCAGCCCCGGAGGGCATATCCTCGAGAATATCGGCGGCTTGAGCTTCCGGCAAGTTCTCCAGAATTTCAGCGGCTTCCCCCGCGAGCAAAGACTCCATCAGGAGAGCCTGCTCATCGGGCGGAAGATGCGACATCGCCAGCCTTTGATCTTCCAGAGACAGATCGGCGAGGACTTCAGCGGCACCGGCAGCATCCGACGCTTCGATACGCTCATGCAACTCCGCCCAGGGGCGTTCCGATTCGACAGGTTGGGGTGATTCGGCCATTGCTTCGCTAGTGGAACTCGAATAAACTGCACTTACCCCCACCCCAACCTCATTGCAACGGGTTCCCTTGCATAACTCAACACATCCCTACGTCAAAATAGAATGACGCGACGTTTTCTCCTGCAATCCACGCTTGTCGGCGTGCCCGGCGGGGTTGTGTTGCTGAAAAACAGCGGTGCCGGCCCCAACAAAGCGGAGCTGGCGAATATTCACGGCAAAATTCAGTTTGTTGAGAGCTTTCCGGACTACAAAGTCAAAATCGTTCAGTCCTTTGCTGACCTCCACGTGCAGCGTGTCAGTTCCTTTCCCGACAAACCGGGGAAGTGGAAGATCGTCACCAGTTTTCCGGATTTCAAAATCCAGATCGTAAACAGCTTTCCCGATTTTACGATCAAATACGTGGACAGCTTCCCGGGTGTACAGAGCTGAATCCCCTGTTTCAACTGCGGGCTTGCTGTGCATTTAGCTTAGATCACCTATCCGCGATACCGGCAGTATCCGGATTTTAACAGGCAGTCCCGTTATCTCTCTGATCGTCAGCGAGGTAGTCGTATGGAATTCTATCTGCCATGTCACGACACTCTGGTGCGGATCCTTCCCCGCCTAATTGGGCGGTCTGACTTCCCCTGTCTCAATTCGATACCGGAATGATTCGTTGTTTTCACGTTCCTTGATTCTTCGCCCGTTTTCGGCTCCATTCTCTTTCATATGGATCGTGCTCAAAATCTCTCCCGATTTCTTCAGTCAGACGGAAGAACTGTAATTCTCCCGATCGATCATGGGACTATTATTCCGGTGACAGGAATGACCCCCCAATCGCTGATTGCCGAACTAAATCCTGTCGTCGACGGATACGTTGTAAATCTCGGCGTCGCTCTCGGCGCTGCCGAAGAGTTGGAAGGGAAAGGCGTCTGCCTGCGAACGGACTGCTACAAACCACCCTACGGCGATAACGTTGATGAGGGCAGTTATCGCCTCTACGGAGCCGACGAAGCACTATCTGTTGGTGCTCACGCGATGATGAATATGCTCTACTCGCATCATCCGAATGAGGCAGACATTACGCGAGAGGTAGCGGAATTGATTGCTGAGAGTATCGAAACTGACATCCCCGTTATTCTGGAAGCACTTCCCTTTTCGATCGGGCGACCGGATGATTACACGGTAGAAAACATCGGCTTCACCGTCCGGGCCGCAGCAGAGCTGGGAGCGGACATTGTAAAAACCGCGTTTCCAACTAATGGAACCGTCGACGACTTCAAAGCCATTGTCGATTCCTGCTGGGTGCCGGTCATTGTTCTGGGAGGCGCTGCGATGGGCGACGACGAGGCGCTCCTTCAAATGGTTAAAAACTCTATTGAAGCAGGAGCTGCAGGAATTGCGGTCGGTCGGAATGTTTTTCAACACCCTGAACCTGCAAAAATTGCCAGAGCGCTCCACGCCATTGTGCACGACAATGCGAGCGTGGACAGCGCGCTCCGGGCAATGTAGAAGGTGTGAATCCTGCCACCGCGCACGACAATATAACCCGGAACTGGCGCGACCATCGTTTACTTCCTCTCTAACAAAAACCTGCCACGGTTGACGCTTATGATTATTCCCTCCCTTCAATACGGCACCCGCATTCTCCGGACGGCCGACAAACGCCATCTCGCGAAATTCATGTGGAATTTCGGAGTCAAGGGAGTTCGTTCGGTGAATCTTTTTAAGAAGCGGATGAAAGAGGGAGTCTATTTCCCACCCTTTCTCTACATTTCTATTCTCAACAGCTGCAACCTTCGCTGTCAGGGCTGTTGGGTCGATGTCGACAAACCACAGGTGAAAATCGAGCTGGAACAGCTTAACAAGATCGTCACGGACGCCAAACAACACGGGAACTCATTTTTTGGTATTCTTGGTGGCGAGCCCTTCATGCACCCGGAGTTGCTCGATTTTCTCGCGGAACATCAGGATTGTTTCTTTCAGGTTTTTACCAACGGGCAAATGATCACCGAGAAGAAAGCAAAGCAGCTCAGGCAGCTTGGCAATGCCACTCCGCTGGTTTCGATTGAGGGCACCGAAATTGTCGCAAACGAGCGGCGTGGAGGAAAGGACGTCCTGAACCGCACTCTTCGCGGGCTTGATAACTGCCTCGACAACAAAATTCTCACCGGCGTAGCTACGAGCCTGTGCCGGACAAACATCGATGACCTGCTTACTGAGAAATGGTTGAGAACCCTTATTAAGCGTGGTGTTCATTATGCGTGGTATCACAGCTATCGCCCGGTTGGACCACAGCCAAACGAAGATCTCGCTCTGACCCCGGAGCAAGCACGAAGGATTCGCGAGTTTGTGGTAAATATGCGGATGAAGCTTCCCCTTGGAATCATAGATGCATACTATGATGGCGAGGGACGTGGCCTTTGCCCAATGGCGAACGGTATTTCTCATCACATAGGCCCAACCGGCGGGTTGGAACCCTGCCCGATCATTCAGTTTGCTGCCGAGAACGTGAAAGACGGTTCAGTTTACGACAGCCTCACTCAGTCGGAGTTCATGAAGGACTTCCGAGAAACTGCCGCGCAGCACACACGCGGCTGCATTGTTTTAGAGCGCCCCGATCTCGTTCTTGATCTCGCACGGAAACACAAGGCGACTGACACAACAATCCGAAAAACCGCTCTTGCCGAACTCGAGGCGATGAAGCCCCGAAACAGCCAATGGCTGCCGACCGGCGATGAAATCCCGGAGAAACACCCCGTGTATCGCTGGGCGAAACGGATATGGTTCAACGATTTCGGTGTCTACGATGCGATGGAGGCAAACGCCTTGCCGGAATCAGCAAAAGAAAGCAAAAAGAAGGAGTCGACAGTATCGGGTTGAGTTTTCAGGCAGATCCTCCGGACTCCGTTTTGTGAGTTCGGTTCCGTGTGCTTTTCCGAAACAGAATACAGGCATTCGCCCGGGGGGAAGCCAACTGTCATCCGCTCATTCGCTGCATTGGATTACTAATTCTCTCTCGCTGCGTCCCACAAGACCTCCCCGTTTGTTCTTTGGCAGGATTGAAGTAGAATGGCAGACTTCTCCATTCGACAATGCTTCCCTGGTTTCAAAACGACCAATTCCCTCTCTATCTCGCGCCGATGGCGGGCGTGACGGACTTGGTGTTTCGACGCATCTGCAAAGAACTCGGAGCCGATGTCATGGTGACTGAATTCGTCTCTGCTGAGGGGATCATTCAGGCCGATGAGCGCACGCGGGTATATACAGAGTTCGAGGATGAACAGCGCCCGGTAGGAGTGCAGCTTTTCGGTGCCGATGGTCCCCGCATGGCGGAAGCGGCAAAGAAAATCATCGACTGGAAACAACCGGACTTCATCGACATCAATTTTGGGTGCCCGGTGAAAAAAGTGGTTTCCCGAAATGGCGGATCCTCTCTGCTCAAGGACTGTCCCGTCCTTGCCGAGGTTGCGTCCTCGATTGCGAAGGGCGTCGGCGATCAGGTACCGGTGACCGCAAAAATCAGGATCGGATGGGACCAAAACCTCATCAATGCCCCGGAAGTCTGCCGGATCCTGGAAGATTGTGGAATGCAAACCATCGCAATCCACGGGCGCACCCGCGCTCAGGGTTACTCGGGGGAAGCTGACTGGAACGTGATCGACGAATGCACTGGTGCGGTATCGGTTCCCGTCGTCGGCAACGGGGATATCTCGACCGGAGCAGACGTCGAACACCGACGCAACACGACCGGAGTGAAAGGAGTTATGATCGGACGGGCAGCGATGCAGTACCCCTGGGTTTTCCGTGACGCAAAGCACTATCTGAAAACCGGGAAACAGGCTCCCCCGGTTCCAATCGAGGAACGGTGGGAGCTCATTCTTCGGCATGCCAAAATGCTGATCGACTGGGGAAAATTCTCGGCGGAGAAATTTGCCATCCAGTCGCTGCGTTCGCGACTCATGGCTTATTCAAAGGGACTACCCGCCGGAAAAACCCTGCGCACCCGCTTTTCGACCGTCAACTCGGTCACAGAATTGGAAGATATTGCAGCCGAGCACCTTTCCCGAAGCCTTTCAGCGGAGCCTCAGGTTCTCGGTTCTCCCGCTGCGGGATAAGAGCTCGCCCTATCACTCCGCTCCGAATATCAGGCGGCACTGGATATTTCACTGGAATCCACACCGTCTTCGCCGCATTCCTCAGAAAAATCCAGAACCACTCCCTCGAGCGCATTCGCACGCTGTTGCAGCATGTTCCGGTCGGCGAGAATTCTTCTCCCCCTGCCTCTTCTTGCAAAGAATTGACGCGTATGCTTGCCCACTGCCCGGCAGACTCCCGGGGCGGCAGCAACGAGAATCGCCAACAGAATCAGGAGAGAAATCCCAAAAAAGAAGACGAAGCATGTCGCAGCGGAAGGAAGGGTGAAAGCAAGAAAAGGCATAATCTCTTTAAATATTAACAAATTTTAACTATTTTGAAAAGATTTATTTAAATTATTTAAAATTTATGACAACACTCCGTTTCTGCGTCAGTGCCCCGCCCCGTCATCTGCAGTCTCAGCTGACAACCGGGGCTCTCGTCCGGAAATACGCCCATTTTCCTGAATCGACATATGCATCGATGAAAATCGTATCGTCTTGCAAGTTCGTTTCGCGTCCTTGAGACTTTCCCTTTTCGCGATACAGTCTCTTTTCCCACTGATTCTCCCTACTCCCAATGCTCGCGGTTCTCTCTCCTGCAAAGACATTAGACTACGAAAGCGATCTGCCGGCTCACCGTCCTACGCAGCCTCGTTTTCTCGATCAATCAGAAGAGTTGATCGAGGTTTTGCGAAAGCGATCGCGACCTCAACTGAGGGAGCTAATGGGGATAAGCGAAAAACTAGCCGATCTGAACTTTCAGCGAAACAAAGAATGGCAGAGGCCGTTTACGGAGGACAATGCCCGTGCTGCTATCCTGGCCTTCAAGGGCGACGTTTACACGGGATTTGATCTCTCACAGTATTCCAAAGAGGACTTCAGCTACGCACAGAAGCATCTCGCGATCCTTTCAGGACTCTATGGAATGCTTCGCCCACTTGACCTGATGCAGCCCTACCGCCTCGAAATGGGAACGGCACTGAAAAACGCAAAGGGAAAAAACCTCTACGAATTCTGGGGAAATGCGATTACACGCGAGGTAAACAAGTCACTGAAAGCCTCCGGTAGCGATACCCTCGTGAATCTCGCTTCGAACGAATATTTCAAAGTGCTCCAACCCGAAGATATTAAAGGCGAAATCATCACCCCCGCTTTCAAAGATCTGAAAAACGGCACCTACAAATTCATGAGCTTTTATGGAAAAAAAGCACGGGGTATGATGGCTGACTTCATCGTGCGCGAACGTGTGGAAACGCCGGCAAAACTGAAAAAATTCAAAACGGAGGGGTATCGCTACAACGCGGAAATGTCCGAGGGAAACAACTGGGTTTTCACGAGGGACGAGGTTCCAAAAACGGCTTGAATGGATTTGCTTTGCCCCCCATCCGGGAACCACAGAGAATGAACCGAAAACTCTACCAGTGTGGGCATCGTCCCGCAGCGATTTGTGACCATTCCGATCAGCTTGCCTTCTTTTGCAATTGAGCCCTTTGTCGCCTCTTACGAGGCCGGTAACTTCCTTTCCTACATGCGATTCTATTGTTACATTGCCCCCCTGCTGCTGGCAGTCAGCATTCTCCCGACAGGCACCGTCGCGCAGGATGCCGGGGGTGCTGCTGACACGTCGATTGCGGATGCTGCCGAAGCAGCGACAGCAGTGAAGCTGGATATTTCGCGGAGACAACTTCGCACTTTTTTGACGGATAAAGAGGCGCTCGAAGCCTACGGAACAGAAGATGAGCAGCAGGCTGTCCTGCACGGGGCGTTTATGATTGGATCGCCGGGCGCCCGGTATGTTGCGATCTGGGATCCCACTGCAGCGCGTCTCGTCGGGGTTCTTGATCTTCAGGCTCCCAGGGAAACCCCGGAGATAGCAGAAACGGAGGAAGAAGAAGGAGGAAAAACTGCCCCCCCTACCCCTTATGTGCTCATCGCCAGAGGGCTGCCGCCTTTTCAAAAATCCAGCGGTGCTTTCGGGATGCCGGAATATTTCGGGTTCCGTGTCGTGGATGGACGACCGGAGTTTCTCTACACGCACGGATCACTTCGAAGCGAGGAATCGATTTGGCTGGAAGATGAAGGAAACACTCTGAAACAAAAGTTTTCCATTCGGGACGCGAAAAGCGATATAAAGATCGCAGTGCCATCCGAATGGAAGGATCGGATCACTCCAAGTGTTGGCGATTGGGAAGACTCGACGCTGAAAGTATCGAAAGAGGATACGGAGGAGATCGAACTGGCCTTTGTTTTGACTGCAGCGGAACCGGCTGCGGAAAAGGAAGAATGAATACGGAAATTTCGCCATCCATTCAACGACTGCTCGCAGCGATCGCGGCTCTCTGTATCACCTCCTCCGTCGCGGCGCAGGACGGAGATTCCTCCGAACGCGCCGTGATGCAAATCAAGCCTCAGGAGGGAATTCCGAGCGTTCGCGCGATTGCCCCGATTGATGAGAACAATGTGTTCTTCCTGAACAAACGGGGGCAGATCGGTGTCGCGAAGTTTTCTCCCGGTCTCAGCCTGATTGGTTGGGAATACTACTCCGAGGTAAAACTCGATTCCCTGCCCTTTCTCGCGGCAGGGCCGGAGTTGTCCGTAGTTACCGGATCGCCGGATGAAATCACGCAGGCTTTCGATACCGACGGAGATGTCGAACTCGATTTCTATCAGGCCCTGATCCGTGACTGGATCGGACGCGACGCGGGAGTCACAATTACGGCAGGTCCGGTTGCGGACCCCTTTGGCCGTCTCCTCTTTGCGCTTTCCCCTCACCTCGAGAAACCGGAAACGATTTCAAGTGAAGAAGAGAAGGATGAAGGCGAGGCAGGCGATGAGAAGACGGACGCTCCCAAGCCGGAGCCAACTCCGAAAGCCCGCATCGTGTCATGGACGCCGGGTGCCGGGCAGCTCGTAACCCTGACAGAAAGCCGGCTCCCCGTAACTTCGTTCTCGATCGGACGCGAAGGTTTGCTCGCCTGCCTGCTCTCGATGCCCGGTTACACAGGTGGGTACTACGTTTCCCTGACGCAGCTTCCCGCGCCTCCTCCCGAATCACCCGCGACACCACCGCAGACGGTTCCGTTCACCCTGCCCTCCCTTCTCATTCCGGCGGAACTCACGAAAAACAATGCCCCCGGTCAGCTAGTATTCTGCCACCTCGATGGAAAAGAAAAACTGCTCGCGCTCTGCCCCGAGGCGAAGCAGATCATCGAGATTGTTCCGGAAAACGTCAATGGAACCTGGCAGGGCTCGATTCTCCTCAACCGGATAACAAAGACTCCCGTTGAGGCAGTGGTCGAGATCACTCCGGGTTCCGTGCTCGCAGGAGGTGACGGGGGCTTCGTTCCGCTCGACGAGAAAACTGACGCTTTCAAAATCAAGAACGTCACCATTCTCGCCGAGGGCATTTCACTGGACTTCACAGGCCCAGTCGACCGCCTCTCCGCTTCCAAGCCCGAAAGCTATTCGATCCGCGCAATTTCGCTGAGCGGCGGCAACAAACCGATCACCGTTCGTCCCGTAATTACCTCCGACGGCAAGTCCGTGATTCTTCGGACTGACCGAATTTCCGCCGGAACCGTTCTCCAGATCAGCTGCCCCGGAGTGGTCGACGAAAACAAGGATCCACTCCTCAGTTCGGCAGCCTACTACACCGTTCATCAGTTGTCGGTTCCTGATGTCTCGAAGACGGGGAATTGAGACCCTGTTACGGGAACAAAAAAAGCCGGCCCTGATTTCTCAGAGCCGGCTTTGAGAGTGTTCTTTTTCAGAGAGAGAACTCAGTCTCACTCATGAAATCAGTCAAGAAGATCGGCGGGAACTTTGCCACCGTTTTCGGAGAGCTTCTTCATGACCTGCTTGTGAAGCCACATGTTCATCTCAGCGGAACCTTTGCTGTCGATGTCCGCCTGGCTGTAACCAAGCTCAAGAGCGAGTTCCTTGCGATCACCGTAGCTGCTGTCCATTCCCACAAGCTTCATGAGGTCAACGATGGAACGGCGCCAGTCGAGATCTTCCGGATGCGCTGCTTCCATTTCTGTGAGAATCGCTTCCACATCGACCGGCTCAGCAGGTGCGGCGGGTGCTGCTTCTGCAACCGGTGAAGGGGTGGGAGCGTCCTCAGCGGGAGCTTCCGCGCCCTCGGTTGCTGCAACTTCTTCCGGTGCGGCTTCTTCAGCTGCGGGTGCAGCTTCTTCGTCTTTGTTGCCGAAAATTCGGCCCATCAGTTTGGAAAACATACTCATAGGCTTTGGATGCTATCCGGTGCGTGCCCGGTGGCAAGTTTCAAAATCGCTATTTTCACATTTTCCTGCGACTCCGTTGCGTCCGGTCGGTTTCCGACTACTCTTCTTCGATTGCATGAAAAGTCCGGCTCCCATCACGGCACTTGTCGCTCTGGCAGTGTGCAGCGCCCCGCTTATTACCGGGGGTCAGGGGCTTTTCCGGTTGGATCCAACGGCCGCAGTGATCCGGAAGGCAAAACGCTACAATCTCGTTGCGGTGAAGGACGCCGTTCCCGGTGCCTACATCGACATGCGGTATAAAATCACCTCCGCTTCGGGAAAACCGCTTTATCGGAATGAGATGCCCTGCCTCGTTCACCGTTCTTCGGGAGAGAAACTGAACCGGGTGAACAAGGCACTGCGCCAGCATGGTTACGCACTCAAAATCTGGGATGCGTGGCGCCCGCCGGAAGCTCACATCGCACTCTGGAATGCGGTGAAGGATCCCCGCTATGTCGTTCCGCCGAGCAAAGGACTCTCCTGGCACTGCTACGGCATTTCCATTGATCTCACGCTCGTGAAATACGACGGCACGCCGGTTGCGATGCCCTCGAAATTTGATGAATTTTCTGAACGCGCCAAATCAAACTATACCGGCGACGATCCGGAGATCAAAGCCCGCGTGGAACTCCTTCAAACCCTGATGAAAAACGAGGGCTTTCGCACCATCGAATCCGAATGGTGGCATTTTGACGACATGAAAGCACAGGGCGGGATTCGACGAGTCAACGCAGCTGATCTCGGAATCAAAATGCCCCAGCCCTGAGTCCCGGCGCGTGACTTCTCCGCACCGGCAAACCAGACCGATGGAAACCATCGCTACAGATATCGTTCGCACCCTTCAGAACGCGGGTTACGAAGCACTCTTCGCGGGTGGTTGCGTGCGCGACCGGTTGCTGGGGAACGATCCGAAAGACTACGATATCGCGACGTCAGCAACGCCGGACGAGATTCTGAAGCATTTCCCGAAAGCCGGAACCGTCGGTGCGCATGTTGGCGTTGTGCTGGTGAAAAAGGGCGGCCACCACTTCGAAATCGCCACCTTTCGTGAAGACGGCGAATACGCCGACGGACGCCGTCCGGAGTCCGTTGTATTTTCCGATGCGGAGAATGACGCGCGACGCCGCGATTTCACGATCAACGGGATGTTCCACGATCCGGTCGCGGATAAAACCATCGATTACGTTGGAGGGCAGTCGGATCTCAAAGCCGGATTGATCCGGTGCATCGGCACACCGGAAGACCGCTTTCGCGAAGACTATCTTCGTCTTCTCCGCGCCGTTCGTTTCGCGACGCGCTTCGGTTTTGAAATTGAAGAAACAACCTGGACAGCCATTTGCCAAACGGGCGAAAACATCCGGCACATCAGTCCCGAAAGAATCCGCGAAGAGCTGGACCGGATCTGGGTGGATCCCAACCGGGTCCGCGGGTTTGACCTGCTCGTGGATTCCGGCCTCATGGAGCATCTCCTTCCGGAAATCCTCCAGCTGAAAGGTTGCGAGCAACCCCCGCAATGGCATCCCGAGGGTGATGTTTTTGTCCACACGCGGCTTATGCTGTCACATCTTCCCGACGATGCGAGCCTGCCGCTCGTGCTCTCGGTGCTGTTTCACGATATTGCCAAGCCCGCGACCTTTTCCTACGATCCGGACGAGGACAGAATCCGGTTCAACGGACACGACAAGGTGGGAGCGGAAATGACGCGCGTGATCCTGCGCCGGTTTCGCTATTCCAATGCCATCATCGATACCGTGTCTGAGGCGGTCGAGAATCACATGAAGTTCAAGGACGTGCAGAAAATGCGCGCTTCGACCCTGAAACGCTTCATGGCGAGGGACAGTTTCGACGATCAGCTCGCCCTCCATCGCGTCGACTGTCTCGGTAGCAACGGAAACCTCGGCAACCACGACTACGTTATCGCGAAACAGGAGGAGTTTGCCGCAGAGCCACTCGTCCCCCCGCCCTTTCTTTCCGGTCGCGACCTCATCGAACGCGGTCTGAAACCGGGGCCTCACTTCAAAGAAATTTTGCGAACGGCACAGGACTTGCAGTTGGAAAGAGAGCACACGTCCCGTGAGCAGGCTCTGGCCTGGCTCGAAGACGAACTCGATTCAAGAGAGTAGATCAGGAACCCGCTTTTCACGGTTGACGAAATCACACTTCTCTTGTCCAATAGCTCTAACGGTTCCCCACCTAATGGATCCAATTCGCATTCCCTGCATTTTCCTCGCTGCATCTCTTGCAACAGTCATTTCCCTCCCGGCAGACGCCAAAGAGGGCAAAACCGAAATTACCATCTGGAAAGATGTATCCAAATGGGCTGTCGAAGGCCAGGGTTGGGATCCCAGCGAATTATCAGCCCGGTTTGATCGCCTGCCCGCCAAAGCGGAAAAGATCGTTCGCAAGGCCGTTTGGGGGCTCAGCCGGCACAGCGCCGGGATTTCCTTCCGCTTCAACACCGACTCCACCGAAATCAAAATCCGGCATCGTGTCGGAGGAAGCCGCATCGCAATGGCGCATATGCCGGCGACCGGAGTGAGCGGGATTGATCTCTACGCTCTCGACAACGGGAAATGGAAATGGGTCGACGTGACCCGTCCCTCCAGTGTCGACACCACTTACACCATCGACGGGATCGACCCCGGGATGCGGACCTACATGGCCTACCTCCCGCTCTACAACTCTTCCACGAAAGTCGAAATCGGCGTCCCTAACGGAGCCACACTGCAACCGGTCGAACCCCGCAAAGAAAAGCCGATTGTTTTCTACGGTACTTCCATCACACACGGAGCCTGCGCCTCGCGCCCCGGAATGGCCCATCCTGCGATTCTGGGTCGTCGACTCGATTTGCCGGTCATCAATCTTGGTTTCTCCGGAAACGGAAAAATGGAAGCGGAAGTAGGAGCGCTACTCACCGAAATCGAAGCGGCGGTCTACGTTATCGACTGCCTGCCGAACATGAATGCCTACGAAGTGGAGAAGCGGACCGAACCGCTCGTGAAGCAATTGCGCGAAGCGCGTCCCGATACGCCGATCGTCCTCGTGGAAGACCGCAGCTACACGAACTCCTGGCTCTTTTCCTCCATGAGAAAACGCCACGCGGAAAGTCGCGCCGCCCTCATCAGGGCTTTCGATAGCCTCGTCTCATCCGGCGTGAAGAATCTCTACTACATCGAAGGCGAAAATCTCCTCGGCGATGACACGGAGGGTGCCACCGACGGTTCTCATCCGAACGACCTCGGATTCATGCGCCAGGCCGACGTTTTCGAACCGGTTTTGAAAAAAGCCCTCGGCAGATAATTTGCGGCAGACGTAACTCTTTGCCGACTGCAGCTCCTTTTTACTTTCTACCAATCAACGTAACTCCCCGTCATGCTCGAAATCATCATCATTGGAGCCATTGTGCTCGTCGCCCTCATCATTGGTCTGGTTCTGATGAAATTCATCGGCATCTGGATTCGCGCGCGCGTTTCGAATGCCCCGGTTGGACTTCTCAATCTTGTAGCGATGTGGATTCGAAAAGTTCCGCCTGCACTTATCGTCGACAGCCGGATTACTGCTGTGAAAGCCGGACTCGATTTCACGACCGATCAACTCGAAGCCCACTACCTCGCCGGTGGACACGTCGATGATGTTGTCCTTTCCATGATCGCTGCCGATAAAGCCGCGATTCCCCTTACCTACGACCGCGCCTGTGCCATCGATCTTGCCGTGAAAGGAACCTCCAAGACCGTTCTCGAAGCGGTCCGGACCTCCATCAATCCGGCAGTGATCGACTGCCCGGGCGGCGGTGGAAAAATCGATGCCGTTGCCCGTGACGGCATCCAGCTCCGGGCCCGCGCCAGGGTAACCGTGAGAACGAACCTCGAGAGATTTGTCGGCGGTGCCACCGAGGAGACGATCATTGCCCGCGTCAACGAGGGTATCGTCACATCAATCGGTTCCGCACAGTCGCACAAAGACGTTCTCGAAAATCCCGATCACATTTCCCATCGTGTTCTTGAGCGTGGACTCGACGCGAACACCCAGTTCGAGATTCTCTCCATTGATATCGCCGACGTCGACGTCGGGGAAAACATCGGGGCAACCCTCCAGGCGAGCCAGGCCGAGGCCGACAAGCAGGTCGCCCAGGCAAAAGCGGAGGTCCGTCGTGCCGCAGCTGTTGCGACCGAGCAGGAAATGTCCGCCCGGACTCAGGAAATGCGTGCCAAGCTCGTCGAGGCCGAAGCCGAAATTCCCATGGCCATCGCCGAAGCTTTCCGCAGCGGCAATCTCGGTGTGATGGATTACACCAACTACCGCAATATCGTCGCCGACACCCAGATGCGCCAGAGCATCGCCGACGAGGTCAGCGAAGATGAGGAGGAAGATCCTCACCAGCACTGATGAATTTGATTCAACAGGGTTAGGTGTCCCACCCAACCCTGTTTGATGCTCGACCCAACCCTGTTTTCTTTCATACGAAGCGCGCCGACTCATGGACGACATTCCCTGGATTTACGTAGTGATGATTTTCATCGCTTTCGTCAGCTGGGTGTCGAACCGCGTCAAGGAAGCTGCCGAATACCGGCGTCAGAAACGGGCTCAACGAGCTGCTGCCGAGCGGGCCCGGCGCACCACCTCGGAGCCGGAATATGAATCTCCGTATCGAGGCGGCCGCGATCCTGAGCCCGAACCTGATCCGGAACCGGTTCAAACCTACGACGACATTTTTCGGGAACTGGAGCGCCGCATGGGAGGCGAAGTGGAATCCGCCCCCACCCCTCCACCGCTTCCGTCTCAAGTGGAAGAACCGGAAACACCGCCAATCGGCTCGATGCCGGAACTTCCGGTCAAACCAGTCAAGCCTTCCCCTCCCGTTTCCCTGAGCAAAAAAAAGCGTCGCAAAAGTTCCGCCACCGGCGAGACCGCAGCCGCGCTTACCGGAGTTCTCCGTGACGGAAATCAGCTCCGCAATGCGCTCATCCTGAAAGAGGTCCTCGACAAGCCCGTGTCGATGCGGAAGTAGGAAGCACTGATTCTGCCCTGCGACGGGATGGATACCTGAAAAGCGACTCCCTCCGAATAAGCAAAGGAAAGGCCGAAGCCATATGGAGTGCGGCGGCTTGACGCCGCTCTTACTTTTCGGGGCTGCAGGGGTCGAAAAATCATTTCACCGCTGTTTCTGCTGCCGAGCTCGGCGAACGAATTCGTATCGGCCAGACAAAGATCGGAAAGCGGTGTCAAGCCACCGCACTCCATATTGAATCCTCCACGACTACGCAAAGATCTCCTCCACAACCCGGCCATGGACGTCCGTCAGGCGGAAGTCACGTCCTGCGTGGCTGTAGGTCAGTTTTTCGTGATCCATTCCCAGTGCGTGAAGGATGGTGGCGTGCAAGTCGTGCATGTGCACTTTGTTCTCCACCGCCGCAAACCCGAATTCATCAGTCGAACCGTAGGAAAAACCACGCTTCACCCCGCCTCCGGCGAGCCAGGTGGTAAAGCCGCGCGGGTTGTGATCGCGTCCGTCGTTGTTCTGGGAAAACGGCGTTCTGCCAAATTCCGAGCCCCACCACACGAGGGTATCTTCGAGCAGACCGCGTCGTTTCAAATCGGCGAGCAGACCGGCAATGGGGCGGTCGACTTCCGCAGCGAGCGGCTCGTGTTTCGGCATGTTGCTGTGCTGGTCCCACTTTGGATTCGCGGAGTTGTCACAGTGGCTGACCTGGATAAACCGCACACCCGCCTCCGCGAGCTGCCGGGCGGCAAGACACTGGCGGCCGAATCCATCGGTCTGATCATTTCCGATACCGTAGAGATCGCGGGTCGCGCGGCTTTCGCGGTCAATATCGACCACCTCGGAGGCATGCGTCTGCATTCGCCAGGCCAGTTCGTGACTTCGAATTACGCCGTCGAGAACGGTGTCGCTGGAATTGCCGACCTGGAGCCGGTTGAGTTGATCGAGAAATTCGTGCTCCCGCAAGACAGCGTCCGCATCGAGCGGGCTTTCGAGGTTCCGGATTTCCGGCGGTGCGCTCATATTTCCGGGCTGCCCGAGCACAGTTCCCTGGTGGTAGGCCGGAAGAAAAGCATTGCTGTAGTTTCGAGGCCCTCCCTTGTTCGCCGGCGGATTGACAGTGACAAAAGCGGGCAGGTTCTGATTCTCCGCACCCAGACCATAACTGATCCACGCCCCCATCGAAGGCCGGATCAGGTTGGTTGCCCCGGTGTGTAGAAACAAAGTGGCGGGACCGTGAGCAACGCCCTCGGTGTGCATCGAATGAATGAAGCAAAGGTCGTCGACGTGATTCGCCACCTCGGGGAACAAAGACGAAGACCACCGCCCACACTCTCCGTATTGCTTGAAATCCCACATCGGTTTCATGACCGGCTTGTTCTCCCGCTTCCGCGAACGTGGCACGTGGAATTCGACCTCCTTTTCGTGCGCTTTAAAAAGCTCGGGCTTGTAGTCGTAGGTGTCCACCTGCGAAGGGCCGCCCTGCATGAAGAGAAAAATGACCCGCTTCGCTCTCGGTGCAATAACGGGAGCCGACTGTGCCGCCATTGCGGAGAAAGCGAGACTGCCAAAACCACAGGCGGAACGCTTGAGAAGATCGCGTCGGGATAGTCCTTGATGAAACAGGGTATGGTCCATGATCTAACAGGGTAAGGTTGGTGAGCAAAGAGGGTTGGATTTCGTGAAATTACCCGTGAGAGCAGGCGGTTTCATCATCTCAAAAATCGAAAGTCGACGGAAGCGAAAAGGGCTCGCTGCAGGGCCGGCCAGTCATGTCCGCTTCCTTCGAGAAAGGTATCTGCAAGTGCCGTTTCGCTGGCGCTCGGGGCGCGACCGAGCGTTTTCCGAAACATGAGGTGGAGCCGCTCCTTGTCCGTCTCCGCCTTTTTTACAATCTTCTCTGCTGCCTTCGTTGCCCTTTTGTGAACGACCGGGTTATTGGTCAGATACAGGGCCTGGGTCGGCAATGTGCTGCGGGATCGCTTGCCGACAGCGAAATTGGGATTGGCAAAATCAAAAACGGATAGAAGCTCGTGCCCGGAATTCCGGAACACCGGCACGTAGACGCTGCGCCGCTTCGTCGTGAATTCGTAACCGAATTCGCTCTTGAATCCGGGAGGTAACGATGGGCCGCCGCCCGCTTCGTCGAGATCTCCGGAAAGCGAAAGCATGGAGTCGCGAAGCGCTTCGGCGGAGAGTGGGCGAAGATGTGCCCGCCAATAGAGTTTGTTCTCGGGATCTGCCTCAACCCTGCTGCCCTGCTCTGCCCGGGTGGCACGGGAATAGACATCGGACATCATGATTTCGCGAACCAGCGCCTTCGTCGACCAACCGTTTGCGACGAGACGATTGGCAAGAAAATCGAGCAGTTCGGGATGAGTCGGCGCTTCACCGGTAACGCCGAAATTGTCGACGCTGCGAACGAGGCCTGCGCCCATCAGTTTCAGCCAGATCCGGTTGGCGAGAACACGGGCGGTGAGCGGATTCCGGTCATCGGCTATCCATTGGGCATACTCGAGCCGCCCACTCGCGTTCTCCGGGATATCGACGGGGCGGAACGAGGCGACTTCAAGAACACCGCGGGGGGCGATTTCCCCGTGGTTCGCCTCGACGCCTCGAATCCGAATCGCGGTCGGACCGATTTTGTCTTCCGACGCATCCACAACCGACATGGCGCGAGGCGCATCGGGAGCTTCCTTTCTCAGGCGTTTTTGTTCGGCCTCCGCCTTTGAAAGTTGCTTCCGCAAGGTTTCGATTTTCTTTTCCAGTTCCGGATCGTCGACTTTAGGCGCGGCCGAATCTTCGCGCACCCACTGGACAGAATCGGCGATCACCACGCCGCGCTCCCCTGCCTTGTTCCGGATCGTCACGGATATGGTCTCCCCCTTTTCGAGCTCATACCTGCCGAGACGTTCCATGAGGCCGTCAATGGATGGCAAAACCCGCTGATTTACGAAGTGGGTTTCCGACTTCGCTTCGGTCACCACTTCTACGGGAACGCGAGTGCTTCGGTTGTCGCCGCTGGACCAGGAAATTCGGAGTTCATAGGTTCCTGCCGTATCGATCCTGGTATCGAAGCGGGCTGATTTCTCCCCGCCCTGCTCATTTCGGTCGTGAATGTAGTGCACTCCCACCCATCGCGGATTGCTGGTCGACGTCTGCCATTCCCCTTCCAGAACGGCACTGGTGTCGTCGATCACGATTCCTTTGAGTGATGACGGGGCGATGCTTCCCTTTTTACCCCCTGTCCCGAATCCGAGTTCGGCCAGTTCCTTTTTGAGCCGGTCTACCTCCGCGTTGTTCTGTAATGTGGCTTTCTCGTATGCGGCAAGCGCTGCTCTCGCTTCCTCTGTCGGCGGAATCGGCTCGGTATGCCACTTGGATACATTGGCATGGGTGACAAACTGCGTGCTCAGAAAGATTCCGGCCATCGCATAGTAATCATGAGTCGGAACCGGATCAAACTTGTGATCGTGACAACGGGCACAGCCGAAAGAAAGCCCGAGAAAGGCGCGGCTGATGGTGTCGAGCTGCTCGTCGACAATTTCGAGATCGAGTTCCTCCTTGTTCTGGTTCTCGTAGTTGTGGGGACCGAGAACGAGAAATCCGGTCGCAGTCAGATTTCTGGATCGCTCCCCGAGATTGTCCCACGGGAGATGGTCACCGGCGATATGGGCGGTGATGAGTTCATCGAGCGGCTTGTCTTCGCGGAACGAATCGATCACGTAGTCCCGGAATCGCCACGCATCGGGCAATGGCATGGCACGCCCTCCGCCGCTGGAATCCGCATAGCGAACGAGATCGAGCCAGTGACGCCCCCACGTTTCCCCGAAATCGGGGTCGGCGAGCCAGCGGTCAATCATTTCGGCCCACTTTTCCGGGGAGGTATCTTTGGAAAATTCCTCCTGTTCCGCAAGGGTCGGCGGCAGCCCGGTCAGGTCGATTCGGGCCCGGGGCAGACGCTGCAACGGAGTTGCCGTTCCTTCCGGTTCGAGACCGGCTTCTACAAGTTTTGCGTCGATAAAGTCATCAATCGATTCGAGTCCGGCAAATTCTGTCTGCCTTGGACGAAAGGACCAGAACTCCCGGCCTTCCTCGAGAGACATTCCATCCGGTTTGAGCTGCATGGCCCGCTCCGTTCTCGGGTCGGGAAGTCCGCGACGCACCCATTCTTCAAAGTCTGCGATCACGTTGTCCGGCATTTTTCCCTCCGGCGGCATTTCGAGATCAGGTTCGTGATAGCGAATCGTTTCGATTAACAGACTGCCGTCGACATCCCCCGGGGTTGCAGCGGGACCGGAATCCCCTCCGATTTCCCAGCCCGCTTTACGGTCGAGCCAAAGTCCGCCCTTTCGTTTGTCCGCCTCTTCCGAATGGCATTCGTAGCAATGGGTGACGAGTGCAGGCCGGATTTTCTTCTCGAAAAAAGCAAGGTCATCCGCACTTTCCGAACGCGCCGATTGGGAAGCCGACAAAATGCCGATCACGATCAGTGCGTGCCACAAACGGGGGGGAACCATTCCCAAGCGTATTCATTTTTAAGAAGTTAAACACTCCCGCTTTCGCGGATCGCTTTTCTATGTCCAATTGCAGGGAAAGAAACATACTTTGCCTCGATGCACCGCGTTTCCTGTTTACTCGCCCCTCTTCTGCTCCTGCCAACTCTGCCCGCACTGGCGGAAGAGCCGGTTGATCGCGGCAAGGTCCTCGCCTCGATGAAACGCGCGGTGGCCTTCTACCGGACAAATCTCTCCGTCGACGGAGGCTACGCGACCACGTGGACGCTCGATCCAGTCATCGGAAAAACAGAGCACATGGAAGGGCCGACGGTTTTCTCCATTCAACCCCACGGGACCACCACGGTCGGGCGAGCGATGCTGAAGGCGTGGGAAGCCACCGGGGAAAAAGCGTTTCTCGATGGTGCTGTCGAAAGCGGGCACGCCCTCGCCCGCTGCCAGCTTTCATCTGGTGGGTGGCCGTCGAGCTTTGACTTCGATCCGGATTTTGCGAAACGTTATCATCTAAGGTCCCAACTCGACTCGGGCGATAAAGACCCGAAGGAACGCCGCATCCGCTCCACTCTCGACGACAACAAAACTCAGTCGGCTCTTCTCCTGTTACTGGAGCTCGCAACGACGCCGGACCTGCAGTATGACAAGGAAATCCAGCGGGCGTGGCAATTCGGGATCGATTCACTTATCGCGGCACAGCGCCCCGATGGTGGATGGCCCCAGCAATTCGACGGCCCCTGCGATCCGGAGAAACCGGTTCTCAAAGCAAGCTTTCCCGAAGGATGGCCGCGTAAACACCCGAAGGAAAACTATGTGCACTTTGTCACGCTGAACGATGGTAATCTCTATCACGTGATGAACTTGCTGCTTCTCACGCATGAACTGACGAAGAACCCTGCCGCTCTTGAATCTGCGACCAAGCTCGGCGATTTTCTTCTCCGCGCACAAATGCCGGACCCGCAACCTGCCTGGGCACAGCAATACAACGACAGCATGCACCCCGTCTGGGCACGAAAATTTGAGCCCCCTTCCATCAGTTCCGCCGAATCGCTCGGCGCCGCGCAGGCCCTGCTTGAACTCTGGATCGCGACGGGAGAAAACAAATACCGCGCTGCGATCGAACCCGCTCTCGCGTGGCTCGAATCAAGTCAGTTGAAAAACGGCAAATGGGCGCGCTTTTACGAACTGCAGACCAATCGTCCGCTCTACTGTGAGGCAGACACCTATCGCGTGACCTACGACGACAGCAATCTGCCGACTCATTACGCTTTTCAGATTGGTGGATGGAGCGGCAAGATAGAATCCCTCAAAAAACAACTGACGAAAGCACCGGAAGACATCAGGAAGAGCCGGGAACGGAAAAGCGATCCGGACTCTCTCGCAAAACTCGCAAAAAGTCTGCAGGGGCGCGTACGCAATGCCATCAATAAGCAGCATGAAGACGGCTACTGGCTGCGGGATGATCGTGTCGATGCCCGGGAGTTTGTGAAGCAGATGACAGTAATGTCAGATTACTTGCGGGCAGTGAGATAACCGCGTAGCGCGCGAGAGCATTCACCGAACTCTGAATCGAGAAACGGGAATTCTATCCCCCGCAACCTCCGCAGCCGCTACATCCACCACACCCAAGACCGGCAGAACAGCCATTCTTCCCTCCTCCGCCACCGCCGTTCCGAAAATAGAGCATCGCGATCAACACGATGAAAAGAACTGCCCACAAGCCCACAATTACTTTCCAGCCTCCCCCTTCCCAGATGGAACAGCCGGTGACAAGCGTGCCGGCCAAAAGAACACCACAACCGAGCGCTATTGCTTTCCTCGACAACAGCAGATTATCCCGCAGATCGATTCTCCGGAATTCCCGCGAAGCGAATCTCTTCTTCGCCGGAGGCCAGATATCGCCGGGCGGCTCCTCTCCGAAATGTTCGCGATAGGAACACAGTGTTGCCTCATACCAGTCGTGAAATTTTTCCTTCTCCGCTTCTCCACCCCGGGTCGGGCCGTGATGAATATCCCGCCCCAGCGTATCGCGACACAGATCTTCCCAGTAGCTCCGGGTGTAGCACAGATGCAGATGCCACGCCTGATCCACTTCGTCTGATGGAGTGACTGCATGCCCCGCCTCGCAGCAGAGATACAGAAAGCGCCGGTATTCCTCAATGACCCGATCGGTATACGTTCTGCTCCAGCCGTTCTCCCTGGCAAGCCGGTCCCGAAACGAAAACTTCGCTTCTGAATGATCAAAGGAAAACTCGCTCATCTGGCTCCAGAGAGGTGTTGTCATGTTAACAACTTTACGGTTTCCACTGGTTCACAAACAGGAAAAACGGGGCAAGTTATCAAGATTCGCGTCCCTGATTCTTGTCGGATTGGAAAACCTCGCCCTCTTGGAAACCCGAAACCACCTCCGTGTTGTCACCGGGGTGGGCCAATCGCAGATATGAGGACCGTTACCGGGCACGGGAAACACCCACACCCTCCATATTTCGTTCTTCCAAACAGGAAACCTTCCCGTTGAAATATTGCCCGTTTCCTGCTGATTGAGGAAGGTTGCCGCATTTTTCTCTCTTTGCTGCTTGGCAGGAAAGCGGATTGCGTCCTTCTCTCAATTATGTCCCAGTTCCCTCCCTCCCGCCGAAATGATCCGGAATCTCAGCGTCTCCGGACCGATGTGATCAAGCGCACCAACTGGAAACTCTGGGGCCCGTATTTATCGGAACGACAGTGGGGCACGGTAAGGGAGGACTATTCGGCCGACGCGGATGCCTGGCGCAGCTTCCCTCGTGAGCACGCCCATCGTCGTGCCTATCGCTGGGGCGAGGACGGATTGCTGGGGTGGTCGGACCGGTATTGCCGACTCTGTTTTTCGTTCTCCCTTTGGAACGGGAAGGATTCGATTTTGAAGGAGCGGCTCTTCGGACTGTCGAATCACGAGGGCAACCACGGGGAGGATGTGAAAGAGCTCTACTACTACCTCGATTCGACACCGACACATTCGTTTGCCCGCTCTCTCTACAAGTATCCGCAAGCAGCATTTCCCTACGAAGATCTCATCAAAACCAACGCGAAACGCTCCCGAGAGGAGCCGGAGTATGAGATCGAGGACACGGGTGTTTTTGAGGACGGGCGCTTTTTCGATTTT
>JAKSBG010000035.1 GCA_022361255.1 Verrucomicrobiales bacterium | reverse complement strand
TTTCCATCCCCGGAAATGTCCGGTCTGATTGAGCCGAAATCTGCTTCGGTGCCATCGGGCTTCTCGGAGATACGCTCCAGTGCTCCGGTTTCGACGGTATAGAGGAAAATGTCGCTCGCGGAGTTCATATCCCCGGCAACGAGGTTCGTGGCGTCCGATTCGAAGACAACGTAGCGACCGTCCGCTGAAATCCGGGGATTGAAGGAATGATCGTCAGCTTCCCCGCCGCCAGCCGCCTTCGAGATTCGGGTCGTCGTGCCGAGGTTCAGGTCGCGGATGAAGATATCAAAATCGAGGCCGGTGTCGCCGATGTCGAGGTTGTTGGCATTGGACTCGAAAACGATGCGCGTTCCATCGGCGGACATATCGGGATCCTGTGACTGGGCGTTTGCTCCTGCGCCACCCGATGAAACAGAAATTTGTTCGACTGCACCCGTTGTGATGTTTTTGAGATAGACATCAAAATTCGAATTGCTGTCCGTGGCAGCGATGGCAGTAGAAGTATCGAAGGCGACGAGATTTCCGCTGCTGTCCGGAGCCGGATTCCCGGATGCGGTGTGCAGTTCTGCATTTGCCCCGTCAGTGGAAACTCGGATTACGGTTCCGGTTTCCCGATCGAGGCGGAACACATCGTCTTTTGAATTGGTGTCCCCCAAAATGAGGTTGGTAGCCCTTGATTTGATGAAGATATACCGACCGTCTTTTGACAGGGCGGATTCATAGCTTGATCCGTTTGGTTCGATACCGCCGGGTGAAACCCGGTCTATGGCTTCAATGGTAGCGGGGCCGTTGATGAGGAGGGCGGCGAGTGTACTGACAAGGGCAAGGTTCTGATAATTCATGAGTCACAAGTGAAACGGGTTTTCGATCAGAAAACCGTGGAATGGCTGACGTGCCGGGATCCCGGATATGCAGAGAAAGCCAAGTGGCTGTAGCGGGAAAGAATCGAGTCGGGTGAGCAGGAAGGAGTTTTTCGCTTTGAATTCCCCATTTATTCATTTATGAGTCTCTAAATTATGAAATTTCTCATTTATGGCTTTATTTTCACCGTGACTGTCTGGTCTAGCGGCTATTCCAGTGAGGAGCTTTTTGATCTGGATTCAATCAAGTCTCTGGATGGGCGGATTTACCATGACATTTTGATCCTCGATGGTGACGAACATGGATTGATGTTCCGGCATCGGAAGGGAATCGCCAAAATTCCGTTTCGTCAGTTGTCGATGAATCTGCGAATGCTCTATGAACCTGTCGGTGAAGTGGAAGAAGCGGGTGAAGTGGACTCGACTGAAGACAAAGAGCCTTCGCAAAGCGGGAAGAAAACGGCGGAAGCAATCACTCCGCTGGAGGCGCGTGCGGTCGCGTCCCTTTCAGGACCGGAATGGTGGATTCGGGGGGCGTTCACGCAAATTCCGAGGCCGCGGGTGGCTCCGTGGCCGCAACACTGGCCGCGATATCACCCGGCGCATGCGCTCGCCTATCCTCACTACCGCGAACTTGCTGTTCGGGATTTTCTTTATACGACAGGGTTGGCTGAAAGGCCTCCCGGTGTTCATCCCTACCCGATCCAACGGCACGGCCCTTATTGTTTTCACTGAAATTCAGGCTAAGACGGTGATTGGCTGATCGTTCGGGGTGTAGTATACTTCGCGAGTTATGATCGATTCTGATGAAATGGGTGAGCGGCGCCAGGTGAATCACACGCCTGCGATCGCCCTGGGTGTTGCTGCAATTCTCGTCCTGATCGTGGGGGCGATGAGCTACTCTGATTACGTTCGTTCCAAGTTCGAGAAAGAATACACGGAAAAAGAGCGCCAACTCCTCATGCGCCACGGTTATCCGGTTGCTCCGATCCCGAACATGCGGACGCAACTCCAGCAACCGTATCAGCAAAACGGTTACTACCCACAGCAGCAGCAACAACAGCAGAATTTGGCAAACCAGCAACAACAGCAGCAACCTGTGCAACAGCAGGTGCCGGTTGCTCCTGTTCAAGCCTCTCCGGATCAGGGGCAGCTCGCACAAAATGCGGCCAGTTTAAATGTTGAGTCCGGGCTGCCGGTCCCGAATGACCCGGAAATCGATGCGATTCGGGATTCGCTCGATGAAGTTCGAAAGCAGGAAGCACAAACGGAGCAGCGATACCGGGACATCACTGATGGAGTCGATACGCTGGCGCGGGAGGCGGAAGCTGAGATGAAAGAAGGAATTGGCGATTTGAATGAAGAGTTACCTGCTTTTCTACGGAATGCCGTCGAGAATCCCCCGGGCGGAAACCCCGAGATTGAGGCGGAGATGGAAAGAATGAGGGAGAGAGTAAAAGTGGCACCCACACTGGCGCAGGTAACGAGCGTAGACCTTGAATTCGGTTTCGTTACATTCAACGCCGGAGCTTCCCAGCAGGTAGCGGAAAAGCAGCGATATGCCGTTCGGCGAAATGGTGAAATTGTTGGCTGGGTAAGAGTGGAAGAGGTGCATGCCAATGAATCCATAGCGATGCTGGAAAGTGAGCACAACGAAGCCAGCACTTCCGTGAAACCCGGCGTGGGAGATGATCTGATCCCGTTTGAGTCTTTCTAAACGAACCCGGTGAGACTGGAGAACAAAGTCATCGTCGTGACCGGATCGACAACCGGGATCGGCAGGGCGATTGCCGATCGTTGCCTCAGGGAAGGTGCGAGTGTGTTGATTCACGGACTCGAATTGGACCTTGCGGAAGCTACGTGTCGCGAACTCGATCCCAAAGGACAGCGCTGCAAATTCCTTGTCGCAGATCTTTCAAATCAGGGCGCACCCGGACAAATTCGGGAAGCGGCACTTGCACACTATGGAAAGATCGACGGTTTGGTGAACAATGCGGCGAAAGTGGGGACTGGAAAGATTGAATCTACTACTCCTGAACATTTTGATTCGTTCATCAACGTCAATACGAAGGCTCCTTTCTTTCTTATTCAATCATTGCTTGGAGAGCTGCAGAAGACGAGCGGTTCTGTTGTAAACATCGGATCGGTGAACTCCTATTGCGGTGAGCCTGATCTGCTTCCCTACTCGATATCCAAAGGTGCCCTGATGACGATGACGAGAAATCTCGGTGACACCTTGCACCGTGAGTTCGGAGTTCGAGTGAATCAGGTTAACCCCGGCTGGATTCTCACGGAAAACGAGAGGGACCGCAAACAGGAACAGGGGTTGCCGGAAGACTGGCCGGCCCGCCTCGACAGATTTTTCGCTCCGAGTGGCAGGATCTTTTATCCCGGGGAAATTGCATCTGCGGTCGTCTATTTTCTCTCTGAGGAAGCCGGGCCGGTAAGTGGCTCCGTTCTTGATATCGAGCAGCACCCGATGATTGGAAGAAACCCGGAAAAGGAAATTCCGGAGTAATTTCGTAATCTCTACGCGCTGTCACGCAGCAAGTCATAGATGTTGCTGCGGAGTTTCCGGGCTTCGTAGGGCTTTTGCAGGAATGCGACACGGGAATCCCCTTCGAGGCCGTGTTCTTCCGGTTTCTCGGCGTATCCACTTGTCAAAAGAATGCCCAGGTCTGGTGATTCTTCGTGCAGTTTCTTCGCCAGATCCCAGCCTGATACCCCTTCCGGCATGATGATGTCAGATACAACCAGGGTTATTTCGTCGCAGATATCGGGCCACATTTCGAGAGCCTCTTTTCCTGATACCGCCTCCACTACAGTGCATCCATTCATCTCGAGCAGTTTCCGAACGAGTTTTCGCACGGAATTTTCGTCTTCGACGAGAAGAATCCTCGAGCCACTGATGTCATCATCGTTACCGGAGTTTTCCTGAATTCTGTTATCGGCCAGGTTGGCTGACTTCCCGGTTGTTACGGGAGCAGAGATGCCAGGTATGATGGGGAAATAAAGGGAGAAGGTAGTGCCCTCTCCTTGCCGCGAACTCACATCAATGGTGCCACCATGCTGTTCGATAATCGATGAAACGTTAGCCAATCCGATCCCGGTACCTTTGGCTTCGTCTTTGGTAGTGAAAAAAGGATCGAAGATTTTATCCACTACCGAAGGGGGCATTCCGGGACCGTTGTCTGAAACGCTTAGAACAATAAAAGCGGGTGGGCATCCTTTTTTGTGGTCCGGCTCACCGGTAACCCGGCGGGTTGCAATTTCGATTGTCCCTCCTGAATTCATTGCGTCACGGGCATTGCCGACCAGGTTCATTAGAATCTGATTGATCATCCCCGAGTCAGCTCGAACCAGACCCGGGTCGTCGGTGAGATCGAGAGACAAAGTTATATTTTCTTCAAGCATTCTCCGAATCAACCGCGCCGACTTTTTAACGATTTCATTGAGGCTCCTGTTCTCGAATTTGCGACCATAACTTTTTCCGTGGTGGAGTAGTTGGCGGGAGAGATCCACTGCTTGATCTGTCGCAGATTCGATAACGGAAATCGATTCGAGCATCTTTGAGTTCCCGGTCTCCTTTGCGGCGATTTCGAGAAAAGACGTGTGGCCACGGATAATGGTGAGCAAATTATTGAAGTCATGAGCAACTCCCGTCGCCAGACGCCCGGTTGACGCCAGTCGCTGAGATTTGCGCAGCAACTCCTCAGCCGCTTCCCGGAGTTGGAGATCCGCATTTCGCCGGGTCGCTTCCAGAAGCAGCGCCGCGAAAAGGTGCATATGTTTCGATATTTCAGACAGGGGCGAATCAAACACAGCAACAATCGCAAATGAATCTCCGTCCCTGCTGTCGGGCAACGTCCGGATGAAGTATGAGCGATTATCCCCGGGGATTTTTACCAAAGAGCCTTCATGGAAATCCTGAGAGGAATTTTGTAGCGCCGACATTGCTACAGATGCGGAGTCCGAATACTTGTAATCCGGTGCGTGGGACAGAGCCAACAACTCCGTGTGAGATTTTTGCATTCGCTTAATCAGCGCGAGCACGCGAGCACCCATCACGTGGCGGAATTTGGATAGATGACCCGGAACACTCTCTTTCTGCCAGTCAGGAATGAACGAGGGCCAATTTGATTCAGTAAATCGTTCATCAGGGGAGACTTCTGAAAGAAACCCCGAAATCGTTGGGAATCGTTTGTCCGTCGACTTTGTTACCGACTGACGAAGGCAGATAGGGGCACCATTATCTTGAGCTTCCGGAAGTATCCTGTATTCGAAGGATGTTACTCCTTTGACGTCTCTCCAGCCCCCGGCAAAGAAATCGGCCACTGATTTGTAGTCTTTTCTACAAACTCCTGATAACCAGTCATCCAGAGAATCACAGCAATATTTTCCGTGAATCCTAAAGTCACCGGAGTGCGGAATCCAGCTGAACCAGGCATATCCTACGGAACGGCATAACTCCGTAAGTTCTTCGTATCCTATTGGTGCGTGAGCCAGGGTAGATATGGCGCTTCCGCTGTCGTATTCGCTTGAAGACAACACGACACCGTCATCTGCGTCGGCAGCGGATCGGTTATTTTTCGGATTGAAATCTCGATAGTTCACAGGCCTTTAACTCCAGGGGGTGTATTTATTATAGTTTTTATATAAATTGGTGCAATTGTTCTTTCCGCTGGAGAGAGCGTTGAACAAAAAAGGCGATGCTGCTGTCGCAGCACCGCCTCATAGGGTCAGCTTGCTCTTTTAAAACGATCTTATTTTGCCTTGCCCTTCTGGCTTCCCCCGGGTTTCGCTTTCGGCTTTTCCGCCTTTTCCGCCTTTTCCGCCTTTTCCGCCTTTTCCGCCTTTTCCGCCTTTTCCGCCTTTTCCGGTGCGCTATCTGCCTGTTCTTTGGGTTGGGTGACCGGAGACGGGCTACCGCCTGGAAGGCCGGGCAAGCTCACACCGGGAGCGGCCTCCGTTTCGTTTTCTTCGTCCTCAGCGAGGATCTCGCTCCGCTTTTTATTGATAGAATCGATGACAAAACTGCGGATTTTGAAAACGTGACCCTCAAGAGCTTTTTCTTTCTCCAGTTTGTCCTTTTTAGCCTGCAACGCTTCTGCAAACTCTTTGTCGAGCTTTTCTTTTTCTTCGTCGCTCTCTTCTTCGCCTTCCTTGCGTTTTTCTTCAAACGTAGCATTCACCTTGAGTGTTAGTGGCAGTTCGTTGAGATCATTTTTTTCTCCCAGGCCAATTTCATAAGTGAATCCATCAAAGGTTGTAATTTTGAAAGTAGTCTGGTCGGTTTTCGCATTTCCGAGGTCTTCACCGGTGTAAACATCTTCCATCTGCGAGCGAGAGAAGGCACCGCGCATCGTTGCCACTTTACTTGAATCCAGCTCTTCCCCTGAGGCGGGATTCGCGAGCACGAGGTCTCCGTTTGGATCGTCCCTTTCAAGCTTCCAGCTCTCCTTTTTCTCCGTATCGATTCTTTCGATGGTCTTGAGTTGTTCCACCTGAAAGAATGATTTGTCGAGCCATTGTGACGGATCGGTATGTGCTTTGTCGAAGGTGTCAGCAACAAGGTAGACTGAGTTGGTGTTGCCTGGTTTTACGTATCGTCCCGCGTCACTCATCGATGGTCCACCCATAGGGCCAGGTCGCCCGTCAGAACGTTCGAAGACCTTACCCAACCACAGGGATGCGAGTTCTTTCCCTTCCGCGTCATGGAAGGTTAGGATTGTTGCGGCCTCCTCATCTGCAGATGCTTCCTCGGGGGCGACAAGGTGAAGCCTCCCGTATTGGCTCCGGCCAATCGTGACGGGTTGCCCAATGTTGAGATCCCAAATGCTTTTCAGCATATTTGCGACTGGTTCCGGGTCTGCGGGATATCCATCGCGCTCCTTGATTTCCCAGGCTTGCTTTCCTTTGGCAATGGTAACTTCCTCCTCCGGCCCCTTGATGGTAACGCTGGAAACATCGTTAATCGGAAAGTTGGCAAAAACTTTCTTTTTCGATGTTGATGGAGTTTTTTTGGAAATGCCTCCACCACCACCGGTGAAGTGGAGAATCGCTGCGATCCCACCGATGACAGCGAGTGCGATCAGAAGTCGAGTGAGTGTTTTATTTCCCATGATTCGTTTCTTTTTAGAGATTCGAGATTGCGTTTTGGAAGGGTTGGTTAACGGGCTGCAATTCGTTTTCTGCGAACAATCGCCAGGCCGATTCCGAAGATGATGACAAGCGCGGGCATCAGAAGAGCGTTACCGAATTTGTAGGTCGCGAGCTTGCGGCGAAATTCACGAGTGACTTCCTTCTGAAGCTCGCGTTCACGCTTCCGGAACTGGATTTCCTGCTCCTGGAGCTTTCTGAGCTCGGATTGCACCTCCGGCGAAAGGAGTGCCTGATCGATGTTTTCGGGCGTCTGCGAAACGATTTCGTTCAAGCGGGTTTCAGCCTCCTTGGCCTTCTCGCGGAAATCCTTCACTTCATCTTCATACTTCTCCTGAGCCTCGCGATACCATTCGTTCTGACGTGTGAAGGGACGGCGAACCGTTGTCCGGCTGCGGACCTTGATGAGATCGGGATCCCCGGACATTTGCTCGGCGGCGTTCTGAACGAGAGTGAGGTTTTCATTCAGCATTTCCGGAATCACGATGTTGAGTCCGGGGATCTGATTCCGGCGAACGACGTTGGCGTCGTAGATGAAGTCAACGTCAGCGATGAGAAGAACACGGCCCGGCGCAGTCGACTGCTTGAGGAAGTCTTCAGCTTCTTCTTTCGCTTCTTCCTTTTCCTCGTCTTTCTTCTCTTCGTTTTCGGATTCAGCTTCCTCTTCGTTTTCCTCCGCGTTGGCGGGATTGCCCTCCGGGAAAGCCGTTTTGAATTCCCCGGTGAGTCGGGCAACGAGGGCACGGCGTTGATCGTGGCTCTCGAAATTTTCGCGAATCCGATCCGATCCGCCCTCCTGTGTAGGATCGGCATCGAATGATCCCACGAGCTGATTGTTCTTCGAGGAAAGAACAAGACGGTCCACTTCGACACCGTCCTTCGGATTGATCTCGAACGCACCCGGTGTCAGCATGTTGAGTTGATTCAGCATGTTTGTCATCGGATCGGTCATGCCCGGATCGGAAGCTTCATCGCCGAGCGCGTTCCGGTTCAGCGTCAGGAACGTCGGGGAGAAATTGCCGCGCCGGATAATTTCGGAACCGAAATCGAGATCCGCGAGCACCCGGTTGGCGTCATACTTCACACCCCAGGCATCAAACAATTTGGGCAGATCAGATGTTGGTGCGGGACCGCCCTGTGGAGGCATTCCGGGCATTTGCGGCTGGCCCTGAGCGAGAGCGCGTGCATAGAAAAAGTTCGGATCGACAAATACCATCACGTTGCCGCCTCCGAGCAAATACTGGTCAACTGCGAACTGGGCTTCATCGGTGATGTCGAAGGGGTGCAGCACGATTAAGGTAGTTGTTCCCTCGGGAATTTCGGTGCTGGTGGATGGAATCACTTCCACCTCGTAGTCCTTGCCGAGCTGCTCATAGAACATCCAGGCCTGCTTGGGCGGTGCCTGAAAGTTTCCACTGAATCCACCGCCGACTTCCATTCCGGTCATGACGGCGATTTTCTTCGCCTTTCCGCCGTGGACACTGGAGATCGCGCGGGCGAGATCGTATTCCAGCATCGTCTCGGGGCGGGCGGGAACGAAAGGAATCGTTTCGCTCTGGTCGAGACATTTTACAGAAATGCCGAAGTAGACTTCGTTGTTCGTCTCGCCGGACATACCTGCCTGGAGACCGTCCATGATCGCAGAATCCTCCGCGTCAGTGTTCGGTTCGGGGTTGAGCTTCTCGACTGTGAGCATTCTCACCTTTTGCGTTTCAAATTCACCGTCTTCATTGGTGAGTTCGATTTCCTTGGCGGGAGCGGCGCGGACGAATTCATTCAGCATGTCTTCGACACGGCGAACGCGGGTGCGCTCCCCGGGGCTCATCACTTTGCTGTCATCGGTCACGTAGAAACGAACCTCCACCGGAGTGTCGAGTTTCTCGAGGATGTTCTCAGTCCCGTCGGAGAGGGTGTAGGTGTTGTATTCGGTCAGGTCAGCCCGCAGACTCATTTTCCCGACGAGAAAATTGACGAGGAGGGCGATGACGAAAACCACCACCAGCCCGATCAGGGCGGTATTGCGGCGATTGTTTGCTTTGGAGGATGACTGTTTCGATTCACTCATTTTGTTGATCGGATACAGGTTGAAAATGGGGGGTTAGGCTCTCTTCAGGCGGATCGCAACCGAAGTCGCGAAAAGGCAGAAAGCGATAAAGGTGAGGAAGAATACGATGTCGCGGATTCCGAGAACTCCCTTGGCGAGCTCGGAGAAGTGAGGCATCACACCGACAGCATTGATCAGTTTCAGGACCGGCCAGAAGATGAGCCAGCCGCCTTTCATGTTCATCAGCAGTTCGCTGACATTCGGCAGTCCACCGAGCCAGAGAACAAGGCAGATGGCGACCGAAACGAGGAGTGCGACGAGCTGGCTCCGCGTCAGTGCCGATACGACCGAAGTCACGGCCAGAAAGCAGAGTGCGACAAGGAAAGTTGCGACAAAGCCCGCCATGATGACTCCGTTATCGGGATCACCCAGGTAGTTGATCGTCCAGACAATCGGGAAAGACAGCACCAGCATCGTGAAAAGAACGACGGCTGCAGCGAGATACTTTCCGAGAATGGCGTGCCACGGCGCAACCGGCATCGTGAGCAGCAGCTCCATTGTCCCGAGGCGTTGTTCCTCCGACCAGAGACGCATGCCGACCGCAGGAGCGATCAGGACGAGATACCAGGGCAGATACTGAAAGTAGGGAAGGAAGAGATCAGCCTCCCCGCCTTCCAGAACGCCGGTGAAAAAGAAAGACAGCGTAT
>JAKSBG010000037.1 GCA_022361255.1 Verrucomicrobiales bacterium | reverse complement strand
GAATGGAAGCGGCGTTGGAGAAAATGAAACGTCACCTTCCCGAATCGGCTCTCTGGCTGGAGGTGCAGCGACATTCCGTTCGCGGGGAAGAGTTGTTGGTGCAGGCCAAGCGCGATCTCGCTGATGCCCACGGGCTGCCGCTTCTCGCTACGGGTGGGGTCGACTACGCCGTGCCGGAAAACCGCAGGATTCAGGATGTTTTTACCTGCCTGCGCCTTCACACGACGCTCGATGCGGCGGGACGGAGTCTGGCTGTCAATGCCGGTCGACACCTGCGCTCCCCACAGGAAATGGCAGCACGCTTCGTGGATCTACCGGAGGCAGTTTTGAACACGGAACGCCTCGCCGGACAGCTCGAATTTTCTCTCGAAAATCTCGGTTACGAGTTTCCGAAATACCCGGTGCCGGAAGGGCACTCGATGGATTCCTTTCTCGCCGACCGCACCTGGCTCGGAGCGCGGAAACGCTATCGTAACCTGACGCGGGCCGTGAAAGCGCAGATCCAGCGGGAGCTCGACCTGATCACCCAGCTCGGGTTCAGCGGGTATTTCCTGATCGTCTGGAGCCTTGTCCAGTATTGTCTGGAGAACGACATCATGGTGCAGGGGCGGGGGAGTGCGGCGAACAGCGCGGTGTGCTATTGCCTCGGGATCACACCGGTCGATCCGGTCGGGAGCCGCCTCCTTTTTGAGCGGTTTCTGAGCGAAGGGAGAAAATCGTGGCCCGACATCGATCTCGACCTGCCGAGCGGGGATCAGCGCGAGCAGGTCATTCAGGAAGTGTATCGGCGCTATGGCCGGCATGGGGCGGCAATGACAGCGAATGTGATCACCTATCGCGGCCGCAGCGCAGTGCGCGAGATCGGAAAGGTGCTGGAGTTTCCCGAGGAAATGCTGAGCCGTTTCTCCGACCTTTTCGCCAGCGGCGACTACCGGCATACACTTGCGTTCGAAGATCAAGTCGAGCAGGCGGGAATCGGGCGCAAGCATCCCCGTGCTGCCGCTTTGGCCGACCTCTACGGACAGATGTATGGACTGCCGCGTCATCTCGGGCAGCATTCGGGGGGGATGATCATTTGCCAGGGCGAACTCGATGCCGTCATGCCGCTGGAGAATGCGAGCATGATGGACCGAACCGTCGCCCAGTGGGACAAAAACGACTGCGAAGACATGGGGATCGTGAAAGTGGATTTGTTAGGACTGGGAATGATGGCAGTGCTTCAGGAAACCTTGCAGATTTCCGAAAAACGGGGACGTCCCGTTGATCTTGCGCAGATCCCGAAAGACGATGAGCCGACCTACGACCTGATGTGTTCCGCCGATACCATCGGCGTATTCCAGATCGAGAGCCGGGCGCAGATGAATACACTGAAGCGCATGAAGCCCCGTTGTTTCTACGATGTCGTCGTCGAAGTCGCGATCGTGCGTCCGGGACCGATTGCAGGCGGGCTCGCTCATCCCTATCTGTTGCGACGTGAAGGGCTGGAGGCAGTCGACTACATTCATCCCAGGTTGCAGCCGACGCTGGAGCGCACGCTCGGCGTGCCAATGTTTCAGGAGCAGGTGCTGAAAATGGCGATGGTCATGGCCGATTTTTCCGGAAGCGAAGCCGAGGAGCTGCGTCGCGCAATGGGTTTTCACCGATCTCATGAAAAAATGCGACGGGTTGAGGCAAAACTACGGGAAGCCCTCCGCGAACGCGACGTTGATGAGGAAACGACGGAAAAGATCGTCAAAGTGATCGGCTCATTCGCGCTTTACGGGTTCCCCGAATCCCATGCGATCAGCTTTGGTTTGCTCGCCTACGCCAGCAGCTATCTGAAAGTCCATCGTGCCGCCGAATTCTATACCGGACTCCTCAATAACCAGCCGATGGGCTTTTATTCCCCGTCCACACTGGTGCAGGAGGCAAAGCGCCGGGGGCTGCGCTTTTTGCCACCGTGCGTCGTTTTGTCAGGATGGCGATGTGAGGTGCTCGATGATGATCTGATTCGATTGGGATTGCTCACGGTGAAGGGGCTCGATGAGGCAAGCGTCGAGCAGATGATTGCAGAGCGGGAGAGGGAACCGTTCCGCTCGCTCGAAGATTTCCGGCAACGAAGCCGGTTTGATCGCCGGCAGTTGCGTCAGCTCGCGGCGGTGGGGGCACTCAATGACTACACCCTGACCCGACGGCGCGCGATCTGGGCCGTTGAGGAGCCGGAACTGGAGCAGGGGGATCTGTTTGCCGGTGCCGCTTTGAGTGAGAGTGTAGCGGAAAATGAATGCCCGCTTTCGGACATGACTTACATCGAGCGGGTTCAGTCTGATTTTTCCGGTTTGGGATTAACGACAGGAAAGCACCCGATGCGCCTCGCCCGGCCGCAGCTTCCCCCGGAAATTCTTCCCGCCGGCCAGCTTTCCCGCCTGGCAAACGGAGCCAGCGCAGTGACTGCAGGAGCCGTGATCTGCCGTCAGCGTCCCGGGACAGCAAAGGGCGTTGTCTTCATTACCCTGGAAGACGAAACCGGTCTCTCGAACAGTATCGTCTACCCCGACAAGTTTGAAGAATACCGCCTCACGATCACGACCGAGCCGTTTCTGGTGATTACAGGGAAGATCCAGCGATCAGGCGAGACTTTGCACCTCATGGCCGAAGAAATCCGGGCATTGCGGACAGGCGATGCGCTACCGGCAGGGGCGTCACATGATTTTCATTGAGAGGCATGTGAACAAATTACCGGACCCAAAAACGGAGGGTCGGCGTCCTCGCCGACTGCGGGATGGAGGAGGGTTTCAGATTTGACGCTTCGGGCGAACTTTGCACTGCAGTCACGGCGGACCGT
>JAKSBG010000038.1 GCA_022361255.1 Verrucomicrobiales bacterium | reverse complement strand
TTCGAAGCAGTAGCCGAAGCGCCAGCGGATGCACCGGTTCAGCAGGCACCTTCTCTCCCTGCACCAGCACCTGCGGTTGCTTCTGTCACTCCCGCTGCACCTGCTGTGCCGGCCGGTCCGGCAAACGGGGATTTCCTCCCGCAGATGATCGCCCTGCAACAACAGCAGATCAATTTGCTCACGCAGCAAATAGCCGGAGGAACCGCTTCCCTTCCACAACCGGTTACCGCAAGCCAACCTGCAGCTACCCCGTCCCCCGTCAGGAAACCGGGAGCCTCAACGTCGAAACCGGCACCTTCTTCCGCGCCGACCACCTCTATCCAGACTGATGTTGACGATACCCTGACACCTACACAACGGGCGCACATAGAAAACCTCGTCGCTCGTTACACCGCGAAGACCGGGAGTTCCAAAGAACTCACCGAAACACATCGCGAGTGGTATGCCGATCCACGCACCGTATCGGGTTTCAATCCGCTCTGGAAGGAGATGATCTACCAAATTGTGGTGGAGAAATCCAAAGGCTCACGGCTTCTAGATATCGATGGCAATGAGTACATCGATATCCTCAACGGATTCGGACCGAACTTCCTCGGCCACTCTCCCGACTTTGTGACTGACGCCCTCCACCGACAGCTTGATCGCGGCGTCGAGGTCGGTCCCCAGTCCCGCGACGCAATGGAGGCCGCGAAACTCTTCTGTGAAATTACAGGCAACGAGCGCGCCAGCTTCGTGAATACCGGATCCGAGGCGGTCCAGGCGGCGATGCGCCTATCCCGCACCGTCACGGGCCGCGACAAAATCGTCGTGTTTGAGAAAGACTACCACGGCAACTTCGACGAAGTTCTCGTCAAAGGCGTCGGCGCCGGAGACAAGCTCCGTTCCCTTCCCATTGCCCCGGGGATCCCGCGACGCGCCGTCGAGGACGTTATCGTTCTCCCATACGGAACCGAAGAATCCCTCCAAATCATTCGTGAGAGAGCTCATGAGTTGGCAGCAGTCATCATTGAGCCGATCCAGAGCCGCCGACCCGAATTCCAACCTCATGACTTCGTTCGCGAAGTCAGACAAATCACTTCAGAATCAGGATCCGTTTTTGTTTTCGACGAAGTCATCACCGGATTCCGCACCGGGCCTCGCGGAGCGCAGGAATACTTCGGCGTCGAAGCCGACATCGCGACCTACGGAAAAGTGGTCGGGGGCGGAATGCCTCTCGGTGTCGTTGCCGGGAAAGCTGAATACATGGATACCTTTGACGGCGGCTCCTGGCAATACGGCGACGACTCCGTTCCGGAAAAAGGAGTCACCTTCTTCGCCGGGACCTTTGTGCGTCACCCCCTCGCGATGGCCGCAGTGAAGGAAGTCCTTCTCCATCTCCGCGAAAAAGGGCCGGAGTTCTGGGACAGCGTAAAAGCAAAGGCGAACCGCCTCGCGCAAACGGTCGACCAACTCTTTGTCGAAAACGAAGTTCCTTTCCGGATGCCGAACTTCGGGTCGCAGATGTTTGTTCGACTCACGGATCCGAATAACAAATACGCCAATCTGCTCTTTTTCCACCTCCGGGAAAAAGGGGTGTTTTTGTTAGAAGGATTTCCGACCTATATGACAGCGGCTCACACCGATGAAGACATCGACTACGTCATCGATGCCTTTCGCGAGTCAGTCGCCGAGATGCAGCAGGCCGGGTTCTTTCCGTCACCCCCGCAGGCCGTCGGCAACAGTCTCAATGGCTCCCGCCTTTCAGGTCCCGCACCAGTTCTTACCAACCGTCCATCGTCATCCGAACCTCCTGAACCGACACGCGACATCATTCCCCTGACGGAGCCACTCGCAGAAGTTTATCTCGCTTCCTCAGTGGATTCCACCGCGTCGCTTTGCTTCAACGAAATTGTCGTCCTGCGATTGACCGGCAGTCTCGACGTCGAGTCTCTCCACAAATCCCTTCGCGAAGTGGCACACAGACACGAAGCGCTTCGGTCCGTATTCCCGGCCGGTGGCGACGGTTTCCGCATTCTGCCGGAAATCGAGGTCGACCTTCCTGTGATCGACATCTCAAACGAGAACGATCCGGAAGCAGCATTTCAGGAACACCTGACAAAAGAACGGGCAACCGTTTTCAATCTGGAGGAGGGCCCGCTCTTTCATGGGCTGCTGTTCCGACGGGAGGATCAGGATCACCAGCTTCTCCTCAATGCGCACCACCTCGTCTGCGACGGTTCCTCTTTCAACGAAGTCATTGCCGACCTGAGCCGCTTCTACAATGCAAATGTCAGGGGTGAAAAGCCAGCACTCACTGCAGCGCCCTCATTCTCTGAATACGCACGGAGGACCCGCCATCACGAGCTCGCCAGCGCGGGCAGTCGCAGTGAGCAGTATTGGCTGAAAAAGTTTTCCGAATCTGTCCCCGACCTTTCTCTTCCGCTCGACGGAACACGCCCGGAAAATCCCGACTATCGCGTCGCTGCGATCCGCGAAGATCTGTCCGCAGAATTCGTTCAGGAGCTGCGCAAAACCGCCGGTGCATCCGGAGCCACTCTTTTCGCGATTCTGGTCGGTACATTCCAGACCCTTCTTGCCCGGATCTGCCGACAGGACCGGATCCTGACGATGTTTCCCACGGCCGGGCAGTCCCTTCCCGGGAACGAAGGAGTTGTCGGTCACTGCGTAAACTTTCTCCCGCTCGTCGGAGTGCTCGATGACAAGAAGTCCTTTGCCGAACACATTGGCGACACTCAGGGCGAACTTCTCGACGCGCTGGAGCACCAGGATTTCACCTTCGGCCAACTTCTTCAGGCGCTTCCATCAAAGGACCGCCCCCGCGCTGATGTCGCATTCACTTTGGAGCGAATGGACGGATACGAAGAGTTCACAGGACTCGAGACCGTGGCCGACGACCCTCACCGCGATTTCGGAATCAACCCGCTCTTCTTCAACGCGATCGAAAGCGAAGACGGTCTCGCCCTGAATTTCGCGTTTCAAACCACCCTGTTCAAAGAGGAAACGATTCGGGAATGGCTGTTTCTCTACATAGAAATGTTGAAACGCGGTGTCGCATCCCCCGACCTCTCGATTGCCGAACTCAAAACTACCCTGACAAAACAGCAGAGCGAGTCACTTCATCGCTGGAATGACACGAGCACGGATTACCCGAAAGAAAGCGGAATCGGAGTTCTTTTTGAAGAAACCGCGCAAGCCCACGCTGACCACCGGGCTGTCACGACGCAGGATGCAAGACTCAGCTACGGTGATCTGTCCAACCGTGTCGACGATATCGCGCACTCACTTGCTAAAGCAGGTGCCGCCCCGGGCAAACTGGTGGGGCTTTTCCTGGAACGTTCGATCGATTCGATTGCCGGCGCCATTGCCATCCTCAAAACCGGCGCGGCCTATGTTCCGCTAGACCCGGAGTACCCGGCAGAACGCCTCGCGCTGATGCTCGAGGATTCCAACGCGGATCTTATTCTCACATCCAGCGTAATTCGCCATCGACTTCCGCAGGAAAACCGGAGCATTCTCGAAGTCGAGTTTGTCAAACAGACCGGAAAAACTTTCCCCTCAAACACAGACGTAACGGGTGAATCACCGGCCTGTATTCTTTACACCTCCGGTTCCACCGGCATCCCGAAAGGCGCGATCATCCCTCATCGAGCGGTATCACGTCTCGTAAGGAACACCAACTATTGCGAGTTCTCCGCAGAGGAAACGTTTCTCCACGCAGCCAGCATTTGCTTCGATGCGTCGCTCTTCGAATTTTTCGGCCCACTGCTCAATGGGGGAACGCTGGCAATCCCTCCCAAAGGCCCACTCAGCCTGGATACCATTTCCCGGACAATTCGTGAAGAGGGAGTCACTACCCTTTGGCTCACATCGGGTCTCTTCCAACTCATGGTGGATGAGGAAATCGAAGCCTTCTCCGGAATCCGGCAGTTGATCGCCGGTGGCGACATCGTTCCGGTTGATCACGCAGGAAGGCTCCTCCGAAAATATCCTGACATTCATCTATTCAACGGATACGGCCCCACCGAAAGCACGACTTTTGTCACTGCACACCGCGTCAAACCATCCGACCTGAACGAAAAGGCGCTTCCCATCGGCAAACCGGTCTCCAACTCGACGGTCCGCATTCTCGATGCAGAAGGCAATCAGCTTCCCCCGGGGATTCCGGGAGAGTTGTGGTGTGGCGGCGACGGCGTGGCTCTCTCCTACCTCAACCGGGAAGACCTGACACTGGAACGGTTTCAGGATGATCCCTTCACTGAATCAAACGGCGCAAAAATCTACCGGACAGGTGATCTCTGCCGATGGAGAAGCGACGGAGTTGTCGAATTCATTGGACGCATGGATCATCAGGTCAAAATTCGGGGCTACCGCGTCGAACCGGGAGAAATCGAAGTTCTTCTGTCCAGTCATCGCGATGTCAATCAGTGCAAGGTCATCGTTGAGGAAGACGCTCCCGAGCAAAAGTCGCTGGTTGCTTTTGTCACTCCGTTCAACGGAACCCGCCCCGCCCCGGAGAGCCTTCAAAATTTCCTGCGGGCGAAACTGCCGGACTACATGGTGCCCCGGAAATGCATTGTCGTCAGCGAAATGCCGATGAATTCCAACGGCAAGATCGACCCTCTCGCTCTTTCTTCAAAAACGAAATCCGAAAGCACCGAAACAAAGGAGCGTGACCTGACAGAAATCGAAGCGACCCTCACAAAACACTGGGAAGATGTTCTCCGGGTTTCCCCCGTCTCACTTGATGATGATTTTTTCGCGTTGGGAGGGCATTCACTTCTGGGGATGAAACTTTTCTCCCGTTACCAGAAAGCCACCGGAGTTTCGCTTCCCCTTTCTGTTTTGTTTCAGAACCCCACGATTCGACAACTCGCTCTCGCGATTGAAAAGCGCGACACGGGACCAGCCCCGGAGGAACGCAGTCTCATTGTCGAAAACCACGGCTACCACGACACCTCTGAGGAAACTCAAACGGCAGAGGAAGTTGCACCGTCTATCTCGGAGAGCACGATTCTCCTCCATTCCGGAGGTCCGGAAGCGCCACTCTTTGGCGTTCACGGAGGTGACGGCGGAATCTTTTTCTATCGGAATCTCTCTGACCACATTGATCACGACCGTGCTTTCTATGCTTTTGAAGCTTCCGTTTTGACAAACGGCGGCGCCATCCCTGTCGAACCGATCGAGGAAACAGCTGCCCGCTACATCCGAGAATTGAATCAGGTTCACCCCGATGGCCCCGTAAATCTCTGCGGATACTCTTTTGGAGGATTGGTCGCTTTCGAAATGGCTGTGCAGCTGCAGAAGGCAGGGCGTGAGATTCAGTTTGTGGGTTTGATAGACACCGACAACCCTGCACAGAACGCACGAAAACTCAGCATCCCTGAACGTGTCGCCGCGAACTGGAACCAACGAAGCAGCGAGGACGCCAGCGTTCTGGAGAAATTCGGAAAGCTGAGCAAGCGTTTCAGCACAGGGCTTGGCTACAGCCTACGCTTTCGAACCGAAGGCACGGTAGGCAAGGTAATGCCGACCGCCAAAAATACCGGGTGGTTGCGCCAGATTCAGGTTCGGCAGGCCTATGAACAGGCGATGGACAATTATGAACCCGGAAAGTTCGAAGGAGACATCAGTCTCTTCAGGGCGACTGAAGGAAACGACAAGTTTGATCTCGGCGAAGATTATGGTTGGAGCAAAGTCGTGAGCGGGACCGTGAAGCCAGTCGACGTTCCCGGAAATCACATTTCCCTCTTTCACAAAGCCAATATCGGGGGAATCGCCAAAGCCTTGCAAAACGCGATCAACGGAGCAGCACAGAAGGTGTGAATCCCGGCCAGAACGGAGGGCCACGGTCCTCCGTGACTGCAGAGAACATTCGGCATGCAAGGCGAAGTCATCGGGGACGACGCCCCTCCGCACCCTTTCCTACACTGCCGGATGCTCGACGGAATCAGATTCGCCCCTGTCGTTTTCCTCACAAACTCCGTATCGGGCCAGAATCCGTCTTGTCTCTTCGATAAAACGCTCAACGGAGAACCGCTCCGCGTTTCGACGAATTGTTGCTTTGTCCCAATCAATGGAATCACATTTCCGGAGCGCCCCAAGAAGGGAATCGGCATCAGGGTGATCGAAAAAGACGCCCGTCCGACCGTCGACAACCGTCTCCAGCGCGCCTCCTTCGCGAAAAGCGATCACCGGTTTACCGCAAGCCTGCGCTTCCACCGGAGTAATCCCAAAATCCTCGCTCCCGGGAAAAACAAAGCCCTGACAAGTCGACATTTTTTCTGTGACCACCTCATCAGGGGCCCGTCCGAGGAAGCATACGTTGTCTCCTGCAAGAGATTCGAGACGGGCGCGATCCGGTCCGTCACCGATAATTACCAGTTCCTTTCCCGCTTTCGTGAACGCCTCGACCGCGAGATCGATTCGCTTGTATGCGACGAGTCGCGAAACAATCAGATAGAAATCTTCGCTTTTCTCCCCGACCTGAAACCGGTTCACATCGACGGGAGGATAGACGACCTCACTGTCGCGACCGTAGCAGCTTTGAATTCGCTCTTTGACGTTGCGGGAATTCGCGAGAAACAAATCCACTTTTCGCGCCTGGCGCTTGTCACTCCATCGGAATACCGGCATCATTGCCCTCACAAATTTGCGCAACAACGGATTCCTGATTTCATTTCTGAGGTATTCATCCGGATTCCAGAAGTACCGCGGCGGCGTGTGGCAATAGCAAATGAAGGTCGTTCCTTTCGGCTTGGGAATCCATTTGGCAAAACTGCTTGCACTGATCCAGGCGACTTTATTCTCCGCCAATTTCAGAGAACGGAATGCAAAGGGGTAGAAAAAAAACAGCTTCTTATGATGCTTTCTGATCCCCGGAAAGTTTTGCATCCAGGTATTGGTAACGCGAGGTGAGCGAAAGACCGGATACAGGTTTTCGCCGAAAGTAGCACTGGTATAGATGGGTGCCTCCTGCCACTCCCGCGCCACTACTTCGACAACGTTTTCCGCCCCGCCCATTTGAATCAGGAAATCATGGACGATTGAAAGACTTCCGGGGCTCTGATTTTCTGGTTTCATGCGTTTCGAAAACTCCCGGGTCTAACGTGCCGATTTCGGAGGGAAGACAATCTGCACGGCCGTATCGCAAATGATGCAGATGTCGAGAAGGAGCGACCAGCGACGGAGGTAGAAATGATCCAGACGAACCCGTTGCCGAATTTTTCTTTCGGTTTCGGTTTCCCCCCGGCATCCCTTTACCTGGGCCAACCCCGTGATGCCGGGTTTGGCAAACTGCCGAACCGGATAGTCTCCGATGATTTCGGAAAACTGTTCATCATGGTCTGTAAAATGAGGACGGGGGCCGACTACACTCATGTTACCGACAAAGACGTTAAAAAACTGAGGCATTTCATCGAGGCTTGTTTTTCTCAACAGGTCCCCGCCGGGAAAAATGCGGGGATCCCCTTTTTTCGCCTGCACCCCCGGTGTGTCATTTACGTGCATCGTCCGGAATTTGATCATTTGAAAAACATCACCATTCCGTCCTGTCCGCGGCTGGAGGTAGAACAGCGGCCCCGGGGAAAAGATCCGGTGAAGCATCCAGACAAACACCATCAGCGGCGGCAGGATCGTCAGCGATACCGCACCGGATACGGCGAGATCGAAGCTTCTTTTGAGAAACCGGTTTCCGGGGTCTTCCAGAGGCTCGCGCCAGTTCGTGACATAGAGTTTTGAACCGGATTGAAAGGCGTCGAGGTTGCCACCAAACCGGTCGGCCTTGTCGTCGATCCAGATCAATCTCATTCCAAGCGAGTCACAACTCTCCTGTAGCGAGCGAACAAGCTCCGGCTTTTCATCCAGTCCCAGCACTAGCAAAAGACGCGCTCCGCAGCTTCGGCAGATATCGACCAGATCACTGAAATCCCCCAGATTTGGAAAGGGAAAGTGAGGGGCATCTATCGCCGCGCCGCCCCCGCCATATGAAACATAACCGAGAAGTTCGGCGCCGGGAAGCGACCCGCTCATATGCATCGCGGTGTCACTTTCGATTTTATTCGGCGGCGCGACAATCACCGTTCCGGCGGAACCGCGTTTTCCGTTCTGGAACAGGCGCCTCTGCAACGCCCGGTGCCCCACCTGATTCATCCAGGCGATCCAGACCGAATAGATCAAGACATAGCTCGCGAGGAACAGTCGGGAGATATCAGAATTCTGACGCATCACCAGAATGCCGAAGATCGCCACGAGGACAAAGAGGATTTCGCGCTGCGTGATCGACCAGATCGCTCTCCGTGACAATCCACAGAGAGATCGCCGTTTCTTTTCCCTCGCCAGCAACTCAATAATTGCCGCAGATGGAATCAGGAGAGAAATCCCCAGATATTTCACCGGTTCGAGGTCATTCCCGTGCACAAAGAGATGCAGAACCCAAACGATCGACCAAAAGAGCGCCAGGCCTACAGCAACCTTCAGGACGAAATGCAAACGCACCAGGCCATGAACTCGATCAGAAATCATAAGAAAAAGTGGAGGGGATCCGCATTATCAAGAACAAGAGGAAAGAATGATAATTTTTGCAATTTTGGTTTGAATTCGGAAAGATTTCAAGCGAATTTCGACAAATACTCGAATTTCCAAAACGAGCATTATTTTGGACTTCTAAAGTTTATGCAAACCCTGCCCCACTCCACCGCGCTCATTCCAACGGCACCGGCTGCTGAACCAGCTCGCGAAACGTGGGATGTGGTAGAGGTTTCCCCGATCGTCGACTTCCGCGACCTCTGGAGAATTATCCGCAAGAGACTCCCCTGGCTGATTCTCATTCCGGCCGTCTGTGTGATCCTCTCGATCGTTTACCTCTACGGTTTCGCGACACCGCTTTACAAAAGCAACGCTCTCATTTTCGTAGATCCCAAGTTCGACCGGATTCTCCAGATCGAAGACGTTCACACAGCCGCATCGGACCTCGACTCGCTCAACTCACTGGAAAAAGCGATCACCTCGGATTCGATGATTCTCAGAGTTCTCGAGAAACTGGAACTGAAAGAAGACCCGGGCTTTCTCCCCAAATCCCTGCAGAAGCGAATCGCCGAAGGCAAACCGGTTTCCGATTCCAGACTTCTGAGAGAAATCCGCGGGAAGCGTATCAAGGCGAGTCTGATTCGTCCGACCCGTCTCATTGAACTCGTTGTATTTGATCCTGATCCGGAAAGGGCCCGCGATATTACCAACACGATCGTTTCGGAGTTTGAATTGTTTCTCGCCGAACAGAAGCGAAGCGAGGCGGGGAGTTCGGAGAAAGATCTCCGCCGCCAGGCCGATGGCGCGTATGAACGTGCGCTGGAAGCAGAAAAGCAGTTGGAAACTTTCCGCTCCGCCCATCCTGAATTCACTGTCGAACAGGATCACCAACTCTTCGCCGACCGGTTAACCCGGGTGGGTGAGGAATTAAATTTCGCCACCGGAAAAGTTTTGGAACTGGAGAGCCGGGTAAAGACTCTGGAGCCCATCGATCCCGCGACGGATCCCCTTCGCGTCATCGAAGTCGGCAAGTTTTCCGAACTGAAGCAAGTCTCCGATCTCCTCGCCCAACGGGCTGCGGCACGGGCCGCTCTCGCAACCGCATCGACGCGCTACACCGAAATTCATCCACGACGGAAAGAAGTTCAGGCCCAGGTCGACGAAGTGGAAGAGCAGCTGCGACAGATGGCCACAGAAATGAAGGCATCCGTCACCTCGTCGCTCGAAGCGGCCCGAACCAATGAGGAGTTTCTCTCCGCACGGGTGAAAAAGCTTCAGACGGAGTTGTCCGAAGTGAAATCGCTCAGCTCCAAGTTCCGCGCCATCCAGCAAAAGGTGGAAACCGAGTGGCTCGTCCATGAAAACCTGCAGGGAAAAATCGGGCAAACCTCTCTTTCCACGGAGAAATCGACCGCCATCACCACCCTGATGTCGAAACCGCTCGTAGCGCACAAAGCTTCCAAGCCGAGCAAACCCATTACCGTTCTCGCCAGCGGATTCTTCGGAATTTTTCTCGGGATGCTACTCATCGGGGCGGATCTACTTCGCGGCGGCCCCTTTGCCGATCGCCGACATATGGAGAACTCCCTTCGCACGGATGTCATCTCTGAAATCCCTTCTCAGTCAAAAAGCCCGGCCAGCGAGCAGGTTCTCATGAACGAGATGACCAAGGTGCTCTTCTCGCCCGATCACCGGCAATCGCGCCTGATCCATGTTTCCTCAGTCGCCGCGAATCAGGATGGCATTCGCGTCGCCGCAAGCCTCGCTTCGGCTTCCGCCTACTACTCCTGTCCCACGTTGCTGATTTCCGTGCTCCCCGCGCAGAACGCACATGCAATCATGTCATCGACTCCGCAACCTTCGCGGACTGAAAACCTTTCCACTCTCGTTCTGAGTTCGGAATTTCTTCTCGCTCCCACCGACGCCTGGCAGCTGCTCGGCCCACATTGCCAGCAGTTCAAAAGAATTATCATCGAGAGTACATCCATCCCACAAGACTCCGGGGTTCCCCGGGTAATTTCATCCTTTGCGGAAACCAACCTGCTTCTCGTATCGCTGAAAACAGACAATCAGCGGGAAGTCCGGGATGTGAAAGACGCTCTTACGAAACACGCAACCGGGCCACTTTCTCTCGTCCTTCAGGGCTGAAGCCGTAGTTCATCATGAGTGACGCGGTGCTAAATGAATCGGAGAACCTACCGGTGAAATCCCGATTCCAGATTCTCTGGTCCCGCGCGTTTCGCGTATTGACGCCCCCGGGCGTCAGGCTTTCCGGGGCCGGCGTTCAGTTTCTCAGCACCGTGCTCATTGCCCGACAGCTCGGAGACGAAGGGAGCGCGCTCTTCTTCTTCTGGTCAGCCGTTCTGACCTCCTTTGCCCCCGTTGCCACCTACGGACTCGAACAACTCGCGCTGCGAAACGCACCCCGCCTCGATTCCCATGAGACCCTGCCAAAACTGCAAAGCCATCTCAGTCACCTCCGCTGGGTTTCTCTCCTTCTCGCTGTGACAATCGGAATTGGACTGATCGGATACGCCTTTCTCCGCTCTGAGTCCCTCGCGTTTTCCTCCTGGCACCTTTTACTTCCCGTCGCGCTGGCGTCCATGTCACTTGCCGTGATCAACGGGGAAGCGCTGAAAGGACTCTCTCGACCGGTTGCAGGAATCGCCTTCGGTCACTTCATTCCGGTAACACTTTTCTGCCTCCTCATCGCCGTGAACCTGCCGCGGCTCAGCTCGCCTCTGCTCATTCTACTCTACACCGTCGCCTACGTGGCCGGCGTCGTCCTGTTGCGCCTCGGTCCCATCCGGTTCTTCCGGACTAAATCGTTTTCCTCCCCTTCCCGGCAGGAACGTCACGAAATACTCCGCGAGGGCTTTCCCATTTTCTGCACCAACTCACTGGGCGCCCTCAGCTACATTGTTCCCCTGATGCTGCTCGATATGCTTCGCCCGCCGGAGGAAGTGGCCTACGTAACGACGTCTTTCCGGATCAGCATTCTCTTCGCCATTCTCGCCATCGCCATTCAGAGCGTTTTCGCCCCGCAGTTGTCGAGGGCCACTGCCATTTCCGGGAACGGAAAAAAGATTGCAAAAATCTACCTTCGCATCACGGGAATCACCCTCCTGACACTCGTCATCCCCTACGCAATCGGCATCGCTTTCCCGACCCGCGTTATGTCAATCTTTGGAGAAAACTTCATTGCCGGCGCCCCGACTTTGCGACTGCTTCTTGCGACCGGATTTTTCGCGCTTTGCTTCGGCCCGATTCATCAACTTCTTCTCATGATGGGGAAAACAACGTGGATGGCGAGACTCGGCGTTCTCAAGCTTTCTCTCGTCACGATTCTGGCGATCCTCCTGATTCCGCGCTTCGGCGGAATCGGCATGGTCATCGCCATGGCAGGAGCTTTCACCGTGGAGGAAGTCACCGGTCTCGTGCTGGCATGGCGTCACCTCCGGAATCCGAGGACCAACTCGTAGCACAGTGAGGACGTCACAAAAGAGTTCGCGGAATAGCACGGCAGGATCCTATCTCGATCTCCCGTGGTGGTATCGTCCCTCTGCATTTCTGTTAGGGGCATCGCTCCCCGCTCTGCTCATTTTTTCCTACTCGGACAGCCGTCTCACCCTGTCAGGAGCGCAACTTTTCTACGCGGAAAGAGACATGATCTTCGGGATCATCGCGATCCTCATCCTGGTTGCCGGCGCATTGATTGGTGAATCCGGCCTCTTCAACCGGAGGAATCAGAACCGTCTTTCACAGCCAGCCCCCCACCGACTCGCTGAAAGCCTCCTGTCAGAACGCGTCGACTGGGGAATCATGGCCATCTTCGTCGTCGCCCACCTCATCTTCTTCCGGGGATTTTTTACGAACCCCGGACTCATTGCAGGCGTTCTTGGCGGGAACCTGGAACTGAAGCATACCTTCAAAACCATTCCCGGTGTCACGACCTGGACTCAGGTTTCACTCCTCCTCGGCGGCCTTCGCGGTCTTCGCTGGGCCGGGATTCTCCCGGGAAAAATCAAACTCCTATCGTGGTTTCACCTCGTCTTCTTCGGCACCCTTTTTGTCCGTGCTGTCCTCTGGTCAGAACGGCTCGCACTCATTGAAGGCATCGTGCCCTTTTTCCTTTGCGCCCTTCCGAAGCTGATTCGGCTGCTGGGGCCGCGCGGCAAACTTTTCTTCCAGTTCTTTCCGCTGCTCGTTCCGGTCCTTCTTCTCCTCGTTTTCACCGCTTTCGAATTTCTGCGGTCGTGGCAGACTCAAGCTGCCGGACACGGCAATATTTTCGAGTTCGGGTGGCGTCGGCTGTTTACCTACTACTTTGAAGCGATGAACACCGGGGCGGCGACTCTCGGCGTCTCAGGATTCTATGACGCTCTGACGATGCCGATCAGCGAAACAGCATACGATTCCATCTACGACGGCCTCTACCAGGGTTCGCTCGACAAGGAGTTCAACAATCCCTCCGGCATCTGGTATTTTGCCACTTACAGCGGGAACGCCCTTTTCGCCCCGCTCTTTTTCTCCCTCGGTGTTTTCTACGGAGTTTCCTGGCGGGCCTTTCGCGAAGGCAGGCTGTTCGGACTTTTCCTGCCGATCAACTTTCTCGGCATGATGGAGATTCTCCGCATTCACTACTGGATCGGGACCAATCGTGTCGTCCCCTCCACCCTTCTCCTGCTGATTCTTCTCGCCTGGGCACTCACAATCCCGTCGCGGGTTCGAATCCATCGAAAAATGCCCAAAGGGCAATCACTTGCGAACGCATGATCCCGGTTGCCGTCAACGCCCGTTTCCGGAACAGACCGCTCACAGGTGTCGAGCGGTTCGCGACAGAAGTCTGCCGCGAATTGTCGAATGAATCCGCGGTAGAGATCCGTGAGATCTTACCGGCAAAACCGAAGGCAGGCCTCCGCGGTCACGCATGGGAACAATTCATCCTGCCGGGAAAACCCGAAAAGAACGAGATTCTGTTCTCCCCCTGCAACACCGGCCCGGTTCGTGTCGAGCGACAGCTTCCTGTCATTCACGATGCCGCCGTCTGGGACTCCGCAGACACCTTTGGTTTCGCCTTTCAGAAAGTCTATCGGACCATACTCCCGCAGCTCGCGCGAAAGTCCCGCGCAGTCGGAACTGTCTCAGAATTTTCCCGCATTCGGCTCGCCGAGTGTCTGCGGATCCCTGAGGAGAAAATCCATGTCCTTGGAAATGCGGTTTCTTCCGATTTTTCTCCACCGCCGGAGCGCCACTCTTCGAATACCCTGCTTTGCGTCGGCTCTCTCGATCCGAGAAAGAACTTCTCCCGCCTTCTTCTCGCATGGCAGTCCCTGCAGAAAGACAACCGTCTTCCCGATAGCGCCCGGCTCGACATTATCGGTGCGGCGAACCCGAAAAACTTTTCTCATGTCGAGCAGGAGGGCGTTCACGGAGTCAACTGGCTTGGCAGAGTGAGCGACGCAGAACTGGTCCGGCACTATCAAAACGCCAAAGCGTTTATCTTCCCGAGCTTCTACGAAGGATTCGGACTGCCCCCCCTCGAAGCGATGGCCTGCGGAACCCCTGTTTTGCTTTCCCGTGCCGCCAGCCTCCCTGAAGTGGGAGGGCCGGAATTTTCACCGCAGGATCCATCCGGCAACGGGGCAGCACTCTACTTCGATCCCATGAGTGAAAACGAAATGGCGAATGCGATCGAAAAAGCCTTTCGATGCGACGAAGCGACATCGGAAAAATGGAGCCGGAATGCGTTGGATCGCGCCGGGCAATTCTCCTGGCGAACAGTCGCGCAGCGAACCGGGGCGATCTTCGAAGGACTATGAGATCAGCTCGACAAAAATCGAGCCTGCCACGGCGTCTCCCATCTGGACCGTCCCGCCAGTGCTCCTTTTGAGTTCCAGCATTCCGGCAGCGGCATCCGGCCGTTGCAGCTCGACATTTTCCCCGATCTGAAGCCCTTTCCCGTCGAGCCACTCCAGAAGATTCGAATCCTCATCGGAGACCCGGGCGATGCGATACCTCCCGGGCTCGGCAGTCGACAGGGACTGCATTGAAGTCAACGGCATCTTGCCATCTTTCCCCGGAATGGGGTCACCATGCGGGTCATGGGTCGGGTGGCCGAGCATTTCGTCCATGCGATCGACCAGCCGCGTTGAAACAACGTGCTCCAGAATCTCCGCCTCATCGTGTACCTCGGACCAGTCCAGTTCCATCACTTCGACGAGAAACAGCTCGATGAGACGGTGCCGCCGGACCACGCGAAGTGCAGCCTTCTTCCCGGCAGGGCGAAGTTTCAGTCCCTTTCGCGGAATATAATCGATAAGGCCGTCATCACTGAGGTTCCGCATCATCGTGGTGACCGTTCCCGGGGTTACCCCCAATTCTTCAGCAACGCGACCGACCGTGGCCACTTCCTTTCCTTCCTGCAAACGAAGGATCGCTTTGAGATAATTTTCAACAGTGCTGGTCGCCATTACTTTTATTTACCTCATTAAACAACAAATCTCAACCGCGTTTTATATCTTGACTACTCAAGTTAAAGAAATAGGATGACCCATGAAAACATTCTTTATGAACAATCTTTCGAAGCTGGTTTTTCCGGCTCTCATCCTCTCCTACCTCGTCTCGTGCACCAAATCGGACGACGCTGCGGAAAGTTCCGGAAAACCTCAGGCGGTTGCAACGATCGGGATGGTCGCCGATATCGTCCGGAATGTCGCCGGCGATCGTCTCGCCGTTTCCTCACTGGTCGGGGAAGGCATTGATCCCCACCTCTACAAGCCGACCTCGACTGACGTGAAGTCCCTGCAGTCAGCCGATATCATCTTTTACAACGGTCTTCATCTCGAGGGGAAAATGGGCGATATCCTCG
>JAKSBG010000039.1 GCA_022361255.1 Verrucomicrobiales bacterium | reverse complement strand
TGAAAACCGGGAAAAAACGGCCCGGGAATATGCGCCGCATCATTGCTGTCGCCTGCCTCTTCACCTGGCTGCTGACGGTTCTGTATCCGGTCTTTTCCGACCGCTTCACCTGGAAAGAATCGCTGCCGCTCCATTTCTGCAATCTGGCCAACCTTCTGGGAGCGATTGCGGTTCTCAGTCGAAAACGGCTGCCGAGGTCCATCCTCTATTTCTGGGGTGTCGTGCTCTGTTCGTGGGCCTTTCTCACCCCGTCCCTTTCCCATGGTCCGGCGCACCTGTGGTTCTGGATTTTCTGGTTGTATCATCTGTGCATTCCGGTTGCGCTGGTTTGGATCCTTGTCAGGGAAAACTATCGCCCGGGAATCACCGACCTTCGGAACGCTCTCCTCGTGACCTGGGCATTCACTTTGCTGCTGGCGGTCCTCGACCATTTCACCGGATGGAACTACGGCTTTGTCGGGCCGGGAATGCCACTGCAAAAAAGCCCCATGGACGTACTTGGCCCCTACCCGCTCCGCATTCTCTGGATGCTGATTATCGGAACCTTTCTCTTTTTCCTCGCGTGGCTGCCGTGGCCATTGTCACGGAAATTTTCCAAAAGTTCGTGATTCTTTTCTCTTTCCTCCGCGTAGCATTTTTTCTCACTATCAGGTTATGACGAATGCAGAAGAAAAAGAACTCGAATGCTTCATGGAAGGTTTGAAAAAGCGAAACCCGCACCAGGAGGAGTTTCATCAGGCCGTTCATGAAGTCGCCGCCTCCGTTATGCCCTGGTATCTGCAGCACGAGGACTACCGCAAGGCGCAGATTCTGGAGCGTGTCACCGAACCTGACAGGATCATAATTTTCCGGGTCACCTGGGAAACGGACACCGGTGAAATCCGCGCAAACCGCGCCTACCGCGTCCAGTTCAACCACTCCCTCGGCCCCTACAAAGGCGGTCTTCGTTTTCACCCTTCGGTGAATCAAAGCGTGCTGAAATTCCTCGGCTTCGAACAGATTTTCAAAAACAGCCTCACCGGCCTGCCAATGGGCGGAGCGAAAGGGGGATCAAACTTCAATCCCAAAGGAAAAAGCGATGCCGAAGTGATGCGTTTCTGCCACTCTATGATGACGGAGCTGCACCGACATATCGGGGAGGACATCGACGTCCCTGCCGGAGACATTGGAGTAGGATCACGGGAGGTCAGCTATCTCTTCGGTCAATACATGAGACTGGAAAACCGCTGGTCCGGAGTGCTTACCGGGAAGGGCCAGTCTTTCGGAGGCAGCGCCGTTCGCACCGAGGCAACCGGATGGGGCTGCGTCTATTTCTGCGAACACATGCTGCAGCACCACAATGAAGATTTGGCAGGAAAACGGGTCGCCGTCAGCGGCAGCGGTAATGTCGCCCTCTACGCTGCTCAGAAACTCATCGAAAAAGGAGCGAAGGTCGTCACCCTCAGCGATTCAAAGGGCTGCATCCACGCCAAAGACGGGCTGGATCAGGAGCAGTGGGAGGAGCTTCGCGTGCTGAAAGAGGAAAACCGGGGGCGTCTCAATGCCTACGAATCGTCCGGAGTCGAATACCACGACGGCGCGAAGCCCTGGGGATTTGCATGTGACATCGCGATGCCCTGCGCCACTCAAAACGAGCTGGACGGGGACGATGCAAAGAAACTGGTCAAAAACGGAGTCATCGCTGTAGCCGAAGGGGCAAATATGCCAACGACAATGGAGGCGATTGATACCTTCCGTAGCAACGGAGTCCTCCAAGCCCCCGGAAAAGCGTCCAACGCCGGCGGAGTCGCCGTCAGCGGTCTCGAGCAAAGCCAGAATGCCATGCGCATCAGTTGGGATGATGACGAAGTCGACAAACGCCTTCAGGATATCATGAAGAATATTCACAAACGCTGCGTCGAAGATGGCGGCGACGGGGAAAAGGTGAACTACATCGACGGATCGAACATCGGAGGGTTTAAGAAAGTCGCGAGGGCGATGCTGGCTTATGGCGCGGTTTGACCTGAGCACCGCTTACCTTTCGGGGAGCTAATCCAAATCAGCCTGATCTTTAGCTCTCCCTGTTGAGGCTTTGTTTTGCCGTAGGTCTTGGAGTGAAATCACCGGAACAGGAACAACTACTTCGGATTTGAGCAACGATTTCTTCGGGTGGTAGCGAACTCCGACTTCAACCCCTACCGCTGCTACGATTTTCTCAATCGAACTCACGCAAAAATCCCGTCCACCACTTCGCCATACACATC
>JAKSBG010000054.1 GCA_022361255.1 Verrucomicrobiales bacterium | reverse complement strand
CGGTATGGCTGGGTACTTCATCAAGCGGACTCGTTCGACTCGATTCCACTAACAAGGCAACCCGATTCCAGATGGGCTCCCCGGGAGCGGCAGGCTTGCTTTCCAACACGATCCTCGACATCGATATGACAGAGGATCGCTTTCTCTGGATCGCCACAGACCGCGGGCTCAACGTCTACAGCATGGAAACCGGGCTGTTTGCCGTCCCGAAAGGTCTGCCGGAAGATACCGCCATCAGTTTCATCCAGTCGCTGAACGAAACCGAAATTTGGGTGGGCACAGTGGATGGTGGTTTGTTCCAGTGGAACCGTGAAACCTCTGCATTCGAGAAATTCTGGCAGACGACGGTTCCTGTATCGACGGTCACGAAGGACGATCAAAATCAGATCTGGGTGGGCACACGGGGAAAAGGGCTTTTTAAAGGACCGGCTGATGGCTCGCAAGAACCCGGTCCGGTCACGATCGATACCACGGAAATTAACGCACTCTTTTTCGACAAAGAATCAAACCTCTGGGTGGGAACGACCAACGGGCTGGCTCTTCGTGATCGCAGTGACGGTTCTTTTCTCTGGTTCCGCCACAATCCGCAACGAATCGAAAGCCTTGCCGACAACCACGTCACGAGAATCTACGAAGGCCGGTCGAAAGTTCTATGGGTCGGAACCGCGGGCGGAGGAACCAGCCGCTTCAGCCTCGAACAGGAATGGTTCACTCACATCCGAAAAAACCCGGAAAAGAAAAATTCGTTGCCAGATGCCGTCGTTCAGAGCCTCACCACCGGCGAAAACCAGACGGTATGGGTCGGCACCGGCCGGGGCTTGGCGAAGTGGCAGGCTGACGCCCATGAATTTGTCCCTGTCCCGGATCTCAAAGGGGCGGAGAACGAAAATATCTCTGCCCTCCTCTGGGATTCCGGGAAAACGTTGTGGCTGGGAACGCGTGGAGAAGGGCTTTATCGATATCGGGAGAACGGCGAAATCGACCATTTCCGGCAGGATCCCGCGAACAAACTCTCCCTGTCCCACGACAACATTCGCGCCGTGATGGAAACCTTCGGGAAAGAGATACTGGTAGCCACACTCGGAGGCGGTCTTCTGCGCTTCGAACCGGAAAAGAAGACTTTTCGTCCGCTCTTGAAAGAAGGAGGCGCCGAGGTCCTCTTCATTGAAGCACTGGCGGAAGACCTCGACGGAAACCTGTGGGTGGCAGATCGCACTGAGCTGCTTGTCCGCTACGGCGATTCAGGCACTCTCGCTTCGGCAAAAAGTATCTACCCGAATCTTCAGCCGCTGACCTCAAACAGGATCAACACAATCCTTCCCGATACAAACGACATCGTCTGGATCGGGACAAAGGATTCCGGTCTGGACCGGCTGAACAGAGCAACAGGCGAAGTCCTCAATTTCAATGCCGCTCTTCACGGATTGCCGGACGATGAAATCACAGCTCTTTCCAAAGACGATAATGGCTTTCTGTGGGTCGCCACGCGGAACGGCATAGCCAGACTCAATTCCATGCAAAGTGAGTTCCGCGTATTCACCGCAGACGACGGGCTCCAGAGTCAGGGATTCAGCATCGATGCCGTAACGAGAGCGCCCGATGGATCCCTCTACTTTGGAGGATTTGACGGTTTCAATATCATCAACCCCGGAGACCTGCCCGCGAAGCAAAAGGCTCCCAACGCATTTTTTACAGGACTCGAAATGTTCGGTGAAGCGGTCATTCCGCAACCGGGCGGAATTCTCGAAAAAGAAATCGCAGCCACTGACGAAATTCGCATTCCCTTTGATGAGAGAAACCAATTCGCAATCAGTTTCGGAAACATAGATTTCCAGTCCTCGAACCGTGCCTACTTTCAGCACATGCTCGAGCCGATCGAAACAGATTGGAAACCCGCAGACGAGCGCCGAAAAGCTTCCTTTTCATCACTCCCACCGGGGCGCTACACATTTCATGTCCGCAGCTCGATTGATGGATGGGAATGGCCCGAGTCAGGCAGGACGATCGACATTGTCATTACTCCCCCGTGGTGGGCGACCTGGTGGTTTCGCTCCCTCGCAGCCCTTGCTCTTCTTGGCGGCGGCATTCTCCTGACAAAATTCCTCGTACACAGACGCGTGCAACAAATGGCACAGCGAGAGCAACGCCTCACCGCTCAGAGAGACCGCGCCGAGGCCGAGCTCGCGAGACAACTTCAGAACCGAATGCTCATCGAGCGAACCGCCACACAACTTCGGAATGATCTGCGCGAAGACCAGATCATGAACGAACCACTCGAGGGGATTACGAAACAGTTCGAAGCGAACTACTGTCTCGTCCACAGGATCACCGAAACGATCGATGCTGAAGGCTCAGTTCATCGCTCCCTCATGCGAATCGGCTATTTCGGGCCGCCAAAGGATGAAGTGGGCCACGTCTCTCCCGGAATTTCACTCGGCAATCCCACCATCGGGAAAATCCTGAAATCGACAGAGGCGGTCATCATCAATGATCAAGGGTTACTCCCCCGCTCGATCCGTGCCGCATTCCCGGACGATGCCAAAATCAGCATGATCGTCGCCGCGGCGAGCTTTCTCGACAATACCAACGGACTTGTGACCCTGCTTCGCGTGAACAACGAAAAAGACTGGAGCTCGTCCGACATCAAACTTCTCGAAGCTCTCTCCGGTCAATTCGGAATTGCGATTGCCCAACTCGACACTGCTGCGACAGAAGAGAAATACCGCCGCCATCTAGAGGAAGCCAAACACCAGGCGGAAGTCGCGAACCGGGCCAAAAGCGATTTCCTCGCCAAGATGACCCACGAACTTCGCACCCCCCTCAACGCAATCATCGGCTTTTCAGAAATTCTTGGAGAAGACAAAACCCTGAGACCAAAGCAGCGCGAAACACTCGACATCATCAACAACAGCGGTGAGCACCTGCTCGACGTCATCAACGAGATTCTTGATCTGTCCAAGATCGAAGCAGGGAAAATGGAGAAAAACGAAGAGACGTTCACTTTCGTTCCCATGTTGAAGTCCGTCTACGAAATGCTTTCGATGAAAGCGGAATCGAAACGGATTGCCTTCCATTTTTCCGCATTGTCCGCAATGCCCGGGGAAATTCGGACCGACCGCAGCAAACTTCGCCAGATTTTGATCAACCTTATCGGAAACGCGATCAAATTCACATCCCAGGGAGGAGTCAGCTTGTCCGTAAAAGTCTCCCCCGCCGGTGAACCGCGGGAAGTCGATCACCGCCTTGCACGCAATATCCGAATTGACTTCGAAGTGAAAGACACCGGGAAAGGTATTTCAGCAGACGAGATTCCAAAACTGTTCGAACGGTATTCTCAAACCGAAACCGGAAGACGCAGCTCCGAGGGTACAGGACTCGGACTTCCCATTGCCAAGAATTTCGTTCAACTCCTTGGCGGCGATGTCCACGTGACGTCGCAGCTGGGAGAAGGAACCGTTTTTCGCTTTTTCATCGAGTGCGATGAATACGCGCCTGTCCAGACCACAACCGGGGATACCACAAAACTGCTCGACGAAACCAGCGCCCAGAAGATCACCGGATTCGACGCTCCCAAAAAGGAACTGAAAATTCTCGTCGCGGAAGACCAGCCCACCAACCGTCTCCTTCTTCGCAAAATTCTCGGGAAAGCGGGATTCACCATCGAAGAAGTCGAAAATGGACAGGAGGCCGTCGAGAAATGGAGCGAATGGAAACCCGACCTCATCTTCATGGACGAAGATATGCCGGTAATGAAAGGCAGTGAGGCCGCGAGAGAAATTTCAACCCGTGCCGGTGACGACAAACCCATCATTGTCTCCCTGACTGCCTACGCCCTTGAGCAGGCCCGCGAAGGCGCAATCGAAGCCGGCTGCACCGACTTCGTCGCAAAACCTTTCCGGTCGCACGAACTGTTCTCCGTGATCGCCAAACACCTCGGCGTCACCTACCACTTTAAGGATGACGCGGTCGCATAGACGCGGTCGCATAGACGCGGTCGCACAGATGCGGTCGCACAGACGCGGTCGCCCGCAGTCCTCTCACTCAGTATCCCCTCGCATCCGGCTCGGACAACTCATACTGTCCCGCCACCTTGTTGGCGATACAACCCGTGCTCGCCTCCACCCAGGCCGCAAAATGCTCACTCGCCTTGTGGGCAAGAAAAGCCTCCCGGTCTGTGTACACCTCATAAATCGCAAATTTCGACGGGTCCTCAACATGGCGCGACCACTCCCACTTCAGGCAACTCGGCTCCTCGCGAGAGTGCTCCGCATTCCCCTTCAGTGCGGAAATCAAATCCTCTTCTTTCCCCGGGACGGCATCGATCGTAACAACTACTGCAAGCATGACGCGACCTACGCGAAAAACGCCGGAGGCGCAAGAGGCCAATACACCAATACGCCAACAGTCCGGGATGACTGCCCGCCTCATGGCCTGCCTTCTCCAGTCGGAGCACCCGAAACTTTTGCCCTGGCGGCCTCTCCGTGCGAATACCGAAAAGGTCAAAGAACTCAGTCGCTACGCTGATGCCATCACGCAGGACACCGCAAGGCTCAAAACAAAACTCGAAGCTGCGACGCAGCCAGCGGTGCAGCGCTCACTTAAGCGCCGCATCAAAGCCCGGGAAAAGGAACTCCTTGATATCCGCAAGCGCATCGAGGTGATCATTGCCGGCGACGATGAACTCAGCTCCAAATATGATTTGCTCCTGAGCATTCCCGGACTCGGGGAAATCACCTGCCGGATCCTCATTGCTGAGCTTCCTGAAATCGAATCCTTTGGTGATGCGAGGCAGCTCGCCGCCCGGGCCGGGGTGACTCCGGGACATGACATCAGCGGCAACTCCGGCAAAACCCAAACTCCTATCACCAAAGTAGGATCGACTCACTTGCGAAGAGCCTTGTATCTGCCGGCGATTCCCGAAGCTCTTCAACCAGCTCCTGAAGAGCTTCGGGAATCGCCTCAAAAGTAACGGTAAAAAGCCGAAGCAGATCATCATCGCCATCATGCGACAACTGCTCCACCAAATCTACGGCATCCTGAAATCCGGCGAACCATTCAACCCCAACAAAAAAGGCTGCATCACATCCTCCTGATCCCGGAAAATACCGACAAACTCATGCAATTTACCTTTGACCTTTCACCGCAGCATCTTGTTAGCGCCGCTAGGTGTCATGCCAGGACGCCGTCACTCCAATCGCCTCTTGCAGGTTCGGACACTGCACCCAGTCAGCGTAACCAGAGTCTCCCGAAGTCCAGATCCAGTTGAGTCCTGCGATAAGAGCCTCACGATCATCCTCAGGAAGCTTTGGCATCTCATCAGGCAGGCATCGATCAAGAGAATACATAAAGCCGTCGATACAATCGATGCGGAGATCCTTTTCGTATTCGAGGGCAATCGGATAGAGATAAAACAGCAGGTCGGGAAACTTCATGAACGCATACACCCATCCGTAGAAGTCCAGATCTTCTCGAGAGACGTTCTCCGGAACTTTATGATCGATGGGTCGGGTAGCGTAACTATCGTCGCCGTATGAATCGATGATCTATGCACGCCTAAGGTCTATCCTCGGAGGTCCATACTTTTTGGACAAGGCATAGACTCGAGGATACCGATCCATTTTTTGCGCTAACGTTAAAGGCCACTCGCCCGACACTGAGGGCGGCGGTCGCAAACAGGGTTGAGTGATGAATCAAATAGGGGCTGAAAACTCATCGCGTGGTAGGGCTTGGCTGCTCCGACTTGTTCGGTGCCGATTTAGTGGTGACGCTCGACTTCTGGGCAATCGTCGGATCCCAAACTTTGGCGAGTGAGGAACCGCCCGAGCCATCGCGGAAAATGACGAAGATCTGCCTCTTCTTCAGGTGGCGCTGAAAGCTGAACGTGACCCTGTCTCCGGGCTCAAGTAAAAGTCCCCACATCCCAGTTCCGCACCAGAGGTTTGGTCGCGGGGTCCAGGCTCCATCGACTAATTCGCTCGTGAAGTACTGTGGTTCGTTGGAGAAATAGCCCTCGTAGGCGATTGTCTCATCAGAAGCGTTCGCAATCGTGACCGTGAAAATATCCCCATCTGATTTCGACGCTAGAATTTTGGGTGGAGTCTTTAGTTCTGGGTTTCCGAGCTTGAAATGTTCACGGAAGATCTCCCATCCGTCTTTATCTTCCGCTCCACAAATCGCCAGTGTGGTGATTAGCAGAAATGTTGTTGCGAAAAATTTCATCACCGAAAGTCAAAGGCCACTCGCTCGATACTGGGAGCGCGGCCACGTATAGAGGGTAAGGAATCGGAATTCGAAAGTCAATCGACTCCAAGCGAGTGTCGGGTTGAGTGCGCCGATTTGTTAGGGCCGTCGGTTTGTTCCATGACGAACGTGAACGGATTCAGCTCATCTGTGACAGGCAAATTCGGATTATTGTAGGGGTTCACTCTGAAAGGCCAGAAATCCACTAACTCAACTCGTTGCCCCCTTTGCTCCGGGCGGCCACGTATGGAGAAACCGGACTTTGAAAAATCGTAAAGAATTAATGCGTTCGCCTTGCGCGCTTTAATCCGGAAGCCTCCGTTTAAGTCTGTCTCAAATTTTGTTTCCCGCTCGAAATATCCACCGATGACTCGATATGATCTAATTGTGGCTGTGAGAGTGACGCCAGGAATTCCATTTCCCTGAGGATCAACAACCTTTCCGTGAAAATCTACGGGTCCGAGTGTCTCTAGATTCGAGAAAGTGCCGCTAAACCCCCAAGCCAAGACATACACGATGTAGGGCCCCGCAAATACGAGCAGTGCCACGATGAGACCAACGCAACCCGCAATTTTGAGGCCGGGCTTCAAATCTAGATCTCGCTCCATTTTCCTGCCCTAACGATATAACACACCCAGTCGGGAATGTCGATTGTCGGCCTTAGCCGACTCCGACATGGTAGGCTTGGGTGCTGTGACTTGATATGCCATTGAGTTCAAGCCACCTAGTCTCACCACTCGATTTGCACAAAATTCCTTAAGCGTTCCTCAAGTTGTTCTTTCGAGCCGGTATGTAACTCAGATTTGTTTATCTCTACGAATTCTAATGCTAGCCAAACCGGGAGTAGCTCCGCCATGCCTTCTGGTTGCCGTTGGTGTGGATAGTTTACAATTTCCTCATCGATAATTGATTCACGATCTAGCAAAGGAGACTCTGCATCGGCCGATACAAAGATCATCGGTTCGTCGAATTCGGAATTATCGTCATCGTCGCTTTTCAATGATCGAAGCAATTCAAGCAGATACATTTTCAAGCATATCGTTCAAGAGCACTCAGCCCTGACGGAGAGCGCGGGTTGATTGTGGAATAGTCTGTCGAATCAGAAAAGTCATTTCGACTGCGGCGCGGTCAGGGCTTGAGTGACTCGGCTTGTTGGGCGGATTCTTCAGAGCTGTCTTCAAACACATTCTTGACGTGAATTCTGGGGACATGTGAAAGGAGTGTTAGAAGACCGTTGTCTTCCTTGACCTTCTTCATTGCCCTGCCTGAAACTCTGTCACGGCGGCGCATCTCTTTGTTGATCCAGCTTTCGGCACCTCCATCAGAGGTTGCGTAAGCCAGAACGAAGTTCTCGGGTAGGAAGAACCCATCGAAGACCTCTTGAGTCCTTCCATTAATTTCTGTTAAATCGTTTTTATCGCTATCTACAACCACAAGGACACGCTCGTCTCCAGATATGATATCTGAGCTGGCAAGGCGCTTAATAAAATCGGCCCATCCAATTCTCTCGGGATTCAGATTTCCTTCGCAATAGCCAACCAAGGGATCGACATGATGAACCTTGCCAAATCGTCGTTCGGGCTCTTCCCAAAGAAGAAAAGAAGATGAGCTGACAAAAAGTCTCTTTCCATTCGATTCGTCGCTATTGGTATCAATGAATCCGATTATATCGTACTTTTTCCATGGGTTTTCTCCGACTTTGTCGCCGTCTGCTTTCGGAATAGTACGAAGAAATTTTGGTTTTCCGGAATCTCGAAGGTAACCCACGGAATGCTGTTGGACGTGAGAAACTTCTAGGCCATCGCCGTCTAAGATAGAAAGCGATCCATCCTCGTTTGGAATGATGGAATGGATCTCGGCTGATTCCGTGATTACAACTTCCGTAAACTTTCGACGTGGTTTCCTTTTCTGCATATAAGGAGAAATCTCTTTAGCCCAACGTTAGAGCGCTGGCACCCGCTACCGGGAGCACTGCATCGCAAAAGGATTAAGTGTCCGAGCCAACAGTGTCATGTCAACTCACTGCGAGGTAGCGGGTTGTCCAGCCGCGCCTTGTTCTGCTTCTTGGATTAATTTTTCATGGCCAGTTTTGCGAAGAGATTGAAATCCATCGCCCTTCCGCGGATCACCCTTCTTTGTGAGCGCCACAAATAAGAGAGAACAGATCATTCCATTCGCCTCCCGGATCAATGTTATCGCCATCTGCCTTATCATTGGCATGGACTACCACCAAATCTTTCGAGGGGATGACCCCAATAAAGTTTCCAGCGACGCCGCGAGCGGAAATAGGCATTCCACCAACGTTCTCGCCCCAGAGCCATCCGCCCTCCCCAATCCACCACAGTGTCGAATACGATTTTCCTGAACTGAGCATGGCCGAATCCGGATCGGTTCGGACGGTAGAAACAGGTTTCAAAGTCTCCCAGATGAATTCTCTAGGTACTACTTCCCGACCATTCCAGTTTCCTTCGCGCAAATACAAAAGGCCAAATCGAGCTCGATCTCTCGCGCTCATCCGGAACATATACGAGGGAAAAAGATACTGCCCATCCTTGTTCTCGAGTGCATGATGATCTTCCTGAATGTCCTCCATACCGAGCGGAGATGCAATATCCTCTTGGAAGGCATTAAAAATTTTTCGCCCATCAAGTCTGGTAAATATGCCTCCTGCTGCATTGAAATCCCAATTATTATAGTAAAAAAAGGTTCCGGGGGCATGGCTTCCTCGTTTAGGTCTTTCCTTTTTCATTTTGCACGTCTCAGCTTGCGCGGGAAGATACACACCAGACCGACACTGAAGAACGTTTCGTAGAGTGGCTTCGCCTTCGGTAACAGTTAGTTCGGCAATCTCAGCAGTCCCCAGATCAGCAAGAGTCTGGCTCATGTCTAGGCAATCAGTCGCCGCTAATCGACCGTAAAGTGAGTGCAAAAAACTCTTCCGAATTGAGTGGCATTGAATAGGCCGCTTCGAATCACCTAATGACAGAACGAGGTATCCGCTATCGACAATTACTAAAGCCGAAGATTTCTTGTTTTCGCGCAGCGCCTCCCATCGTTTCTGTACATCCCTTAGTTTTTCTGGATCCCATCGCGAGTCTAGAAATTTTGGCGGAGCTAATGCCCAACTCCGCTGGGGAAATACTTCCTCCGCAGAAGTTGAATCTGGATTGAGAAGAAATAGGCAGGCAAAACAAGTGCTTAGTAAAATTGAGACTCTGTGTTTTGCTTTCATGTATGGAACATCATCAGGTTTTTGGGTGTGTTTTCTTTTGGCAGAACGTTTGAGGAATCTCAGCCTGATTAGAGGGCGCGATTCCGAGAAGATGTTAGGGATTCGAATCAGAAAAGTCAATCGACTCACGCCGTGATCAGGCTTGAGATCTCCGGCTTGTTCGCCTAAGCCGATTTGCGGCGGCGGTGGAAAAGACAGAGAAAGAGTGACGTAGCAGCATTGAAAAGAAGGAGCGCAAAAATTGGCAGCATCACAGGATTGTTCATCAATAATGCGAATCCGTTTGATCTGACTACCAAGAGAATAATTGCGATACAAAACGCCGTGGGTACGAATGAGAACCACGTGAGTTTAGAAGGTCTCTCCTGACGGATAGATCGAACGATCAAAGCGATTGTGGACAGGGTCGAGATCACCACGGAAATCCCGAAAACCAGAGTGAGTAGAGGAACCCAAGCTGGCAAATAGTTGTATGAAAGGAGATTCACTTCATTTCCCGGCGAACGTTAAAGGCCTGCCGCCCGAAAAAGAGAGCGCGGCCACGAATGGAGAGTAAGGATTCTAATCAGGAGAGTCAATCG
>JAKSBG010000040.1 GCA_022361255.1 Verrucomicrobiales bacterium | reverse complement strand
TCGTCGCCGAGCACCACGGAATTGTCGCGCTCCACGACTTCGACCTGTTGAACGAAGCCCCCTACTATTCGATGGGGCTACACGCCGACAAAGGACCCGACGGGCAGTGGGAAACGAGAACGCTCGAACGTCTTTGCGGACACGTGGATCACCGCGAGGGGTGGCGGCTGGTCCGGCAAATTGCTGACGCACTGGGTTATCTTCACCGGCATCAGATTATTCACTGCGACATCAAGCCCTCGAACATCCTCCTCACGGACGAAACGCCGTTCAACATTAAGATCTGTGACTTCGGTCAAAGCCGTGGTCTCTCCGCCGAAGGCTTTGAACCGGTGGGCACTCCGCTCTATGCCAGTCCCGAACAGCTCCGTGATCCCCGGGATTCCACTGACGGCAAGGGATTTCGCTGGGACGTCTACAGCTTCGGAGTCGTCGCCTACAAGCTACTAACAGGAAACCTTCCCCGCCTTCAGGCATACGCGGAAGCAGAGAATGAAAGCTTCGATCTCGATTCGACACTGACCGAAGCGACACTGGAGGCAACTCTTGCCGAAACAGGAAATGCCGTCGACGGAGAGCAGCTTGCCACCATGACCGAAGCGGTCGAGGACATTGAATGGCCGACTGATTTCTACGTTCCCAGCGACCGGAAAGAACTCATTGAGCAATGCCTCCAGCTCGATCCGCAGAAACGCCCTTCCGACATGCGCGAAGTCTGGAGCCGGATTCAGGGTCTGGACCAGCAACAGGTTGTGTCGCGGGCTCGCCGACTAAATACCATATTCGCCACCCTCCTCGTCGTGGCAATTTGGGCATCGGGCTTTGCTTTCGTTCAGGCGCAGAGAGCGAAACAGGCAACGGAGGAAGCCATGAATGCGTCCGCCGTATCCGAGCAGCGTGGTGAGGCAGCGATGGAACTGATGCTGCTGTTCGTGAGTGAACTGAACAAAGGGGACATTTCCGGAGTCGGCGCAGATCGACTCTACTCAATCGTAGCGGAAAACTCCGCCACCTTTCTCGAAACCCGCGCCCGCGACCGCCGCGCCTCAACCCGGATTCTCCGGTTCTCCGCGCAGACGGCTTCGCTCCGCGGGCGGCAGGCCAACGATGAAGGGAACGACGAGGAAGCTCTCAAACACTACCAGAGCGCATACGAAATCCGGTCGCAGCTGGCCGAAGACCCAAACGCACCGGACGATCTTTCTCTCCTCGCTTCGCGTGATCTCATGGAGATCGGAAAGATCCATGAAAAAAATGCCGACGTCGACAAAGCTCTCGAGGCCTACACGGAAGCTCTTCGCTGGCGAACCATAAATCAGAAATCGCAAACCGGAATTCAGCCTCAGCTCGTGAGGGAACTCTCCGACACCTACAAGGCGATCTCGAGAATTCACTTTGCGAAAGGTGATTCCGCCACCGCGATAGAAACGGTGAATGAAATGCTGACCCGCATCATCACGACCCGGGCTCAGGATTCCAGCGCAGCTGCGACAGCCAACTCGATAGAGGAGATAGAACTCCTCGAATTGAAAGCAGCCTTTCAGAAAGCCGACGGAGACCTCGGCGATGCGGCCGACACCTACGAGAGAATTATGTCAGTCGCATCAGGACTCGAAGACGCGCCGCCGAGCATTTCAGAGGTCGCTGCAAACTCGTATATCGAGGCAATCGACGGTCTCGCCGGAATTCAGAAGGAACAGGACCAGCCGGAAGCAGCACTGGTTCTCTATCGCGAAGAAATCAAACTTCGGGAGCAGGCCACCCAGCGACGCCCCTATGAGCCCGCCGGGAAAATCGCTCTGGCCGACACGTATGCCAAAGCTTCATCCTGTCTCAATGTGGAAGAAAATAATTCCCGCCTCCTCGCCATTTTCTATCTCGAACAGGCTGTGTCGCTGATCAGCCGCCTTCCTTCTGAGATCCGAAATCAGCCCGAAGTGCAGGCAAAAGCGATTCAATACAACGGCGAACTCTCCAAGATTCTGGAAGCGGAGGAATAACCAATTGGGTAAAGGTATAAACTTCGAGTTCCTTGCTTCGACCTGCAGCCTAAAGCCAGTCCTCCCAAAGTTGCCTCTCCCCTTTCACCCCGAACCGGTCGAGTCCGGCGGCGATTTCTTTCCGCCCCGGTTCGACGACGCCCTCTTCCTCGATCTGCTTTTCATCAGCAGGATAGTCTGGAAAAATCTCGCAGGCATAGGCCCAACATGCCCATGCCCGCCACGATCGGAGTTCCTTTCTTGGTTCCACCATTCTCGTGGCGAGATGCTGAAAGTGACGCCGGGGATTTCCGATGAATTGGTCCTCGCACCGATTCGCCATGACCCAATGCATCGCGGCGTAAGGCAAAGGCCAGGTTTGCATAACGGACTCATCCCCTGTCAGATCTGCTGAAAACGCTCGATTCAACAGCAGGATCGATTGAGCCGGGAGTCCCTGTAGCCAAAGTGATTGCGCACATGTCAGGGCCAGTTCGTAAAATTCTTCCCCTCTTTCCCCACCCATCGTTTTCATTTCCGCAGCACGGAAAACCCGATCCACCGCAGGTAAAAACGGACAGGGTGAGAGGTCAGGCAGATGTGTCCCCATCAGGTGGAATGGTGATCCTTGCGATAGATTTCCGGCTCGTTCTGCTGAATCGACCGGACGGCTTCCTCCGGATCATCTGTCAGCGAGAGCATTGTGCCGTACTGCCTACCGGCAGCGAGGCGGGAAAGTGTTTCATACAGTCCTGTATCCTCACCATACCTTTTCACTCCGAGAAATACCATCGGGCTGACGTATTCGAACGTGCCGTAATGATTCTGCGCCGCATCCATGAAAATTTCCTGTGTCGTCCCTGCGCTACCGGGGGCATAAATCACACCATGACGGGCTATCGCAAGGAGCCCGTCCTCCCGCAAGCCGTTGCTGAAATACTTTGCGATGTGTCCGGAAAATTGATTGCTCGGTTCATGCCCGTAAAACCAGGTCGGAATCGCGAGACTGGAGGCTCCTTTCGGATGCCATTCACGAACCTGCGCCGCTGCTTCATTGAAACCGGGATCTGAATAGACAGGTGCCTTCGCCAACTCCTCGAGAGCTTTGTCGAGAAATGCATCTTCCGCATTGGCAATCCACGCCCCGAGATTTGAGGCCTCCATCATGCCAGGCCCGCCGCCGCTCGCGACAAAATATCCTTCCCGCGTCAGACTTCGGGCAATTTCGACCACTTTTCGATAGTAGGGATCGGTACGTGGTGTTCCGTGCCCGCCCATGATCGCGACGACCTTTTTCTCCCCGCCCGGCTCGACTTTTCCTTCCAGCAAATCAAGGAGCGCATCGTCGATCGCGTGATCGTGAAGCCGCTGACAGAGCGCTTCCATCACGTGCGGTCGATGACGTCCCTTTTCGACAAAATGATTGTAGATTTGCAGATCGACCGAATTGTCCTCCTCCGGCGTCCAGCCTTTCATCAGCTCCTCGCGGGAATACAACGATGGCCGGTAAGGATTATAGGGAAGGCGCGGCAGCCGTGGAAAAATCAGGGCGCCGCTCTCGCGCAGCCTCTCCTGAAACGCCAGAGAGGGAAACCGGCACCCGAGGAATACCGATCCTGACAAACGCACTTCTTCCCAGTTGAACGTCACCTCCCCGAGATCCAGTCCCTGCACGACACAGTCTGCAAGATCATGGTCCCGGGCAACGAACTCTTCGAGCCGGTCAATTTCGTGAATTTCTCTCATCGAGAAAACGCGACCCGGACTACAGGTCGAGCTTCCACGTTCCGAAGCTTTCGGGAACGTGAAAATCCACTTCGTCCTTTTGGGGATTCACCCAGCTGATCCAGTTTTCAACAAAATCACCACGCTTGTTGTGTCCAAACTCGGCGCGGTAGACTCCGGCGATGAGTTGCTTGCCCTTCACGAGGTCGAGATTGTTGAGCTCGTCCATCGCGAAACGCCCTTTCACGGAATATCCGCCTTCGCGGATTTCGCAGCGGAACTTGAGATTTCCAAATGACCACCGGTCATCAAATTCACGATGATATTTCGCTTTGTAGTCGTAGACATTTCCGCGCGGATCCATTTCCGCACCGTAGTAGGGACCTTTCAGATCAGGTTTTGTCGCAAGAAAAATCTCGACGCGATCAGAACCCAAAACGGCTTCTGTCGGATCCTCCGAGTCATTGAGAATAATTTCCTCATCATCCACATCAAAGTGAAACCCGAGAGCCTGCTCATTCCACACCGCTCGAAACTCTGTCCGTGGTGCGCGTCCCCGCTTCCAGGGAAACGTAAAATCTTTCATCAAATTGCCGGACATCACATCGAGCCGGTCACTGTATCGAACCGAGTAGGTTTTCTTTATCATATTCCACTTATTGCTAGTACCTGATCGACTTGTCTAAGTTCGGTCAACACCACATCAGCCCTTTCCAGGGCCGCAGGCAATCCGTCTGGTCCCGGCCGGAAACTTCGCCCATCACCGGCAAAAAGTCCCGTCCGAAATCCCACTTTTTTGGCTGGGGCAACATCCTTACAAAAATCATTCCCGATGTAGAGAATTTCTTCCGGATTCAGACCATTTTTTTTCGCTCCTTCCCGAACCCTTCTGTAGAGGGCCTCCGACGGCTTCCCTTCACGCATCCGGTAAGACAATACGGTCATTTCGGGCACCCAACAGGGTTGGCTTGACGTCTCGACAGGGTTGAATGAATCAGTGAACCCATTCGAGTTCAATGACATGCCAAGAAAGGCCTCCACCAGAGCCAGCGTGTAGAACTGAGCGTTGGAAACGATGCCTAACAGGTAGTTATTTCCCGCAAGCCTGTCGAGAAGCTCCCTCGCTCCCGGCATTTCCCAGCATTCCGAAGCCGAATATTCGTAGTCCCGCGCAACCTGTTCGATTTCATGATCCTCTACCGCATTCTCACCGAAATCAGACAGCAGGTCTTTCCAGACCTCGCGAATATCGACTTCGGGAAAGGCGATCCCCTCACCCCGTCGAATCTCTTGGTGCCGGGCAATCACCTGCCGGTATTTTCTTAAAACCTGATCTGCAGGAATGCCTTTCATTTTTCGAAATCCGGAAACCGCTTCCGCCATTGAATCTACCGAATCCTCTTCAGAAATGAGGCTGTTATCCCCGGCTCCGGATATCAAAAGAGTCCCGTAAATATCAAAAACCACAGCCCGAATTCCTTCGAGCACGGGCAATCGCGGCTCGACCCCGGTTGGAACCGGCTCCAGAGGCTTCATAACCTTGAGCACCTCGCCTACCGGATTCATCAGTCGCGCAGCAGGTTCAATCGTGCAGGGGCAAGAAACTGAGCCAAAACCCGGCTCGTCGGAAGATGGCTCACCTTGCCTTTTCCTCCTGACAAAACATCATCGTAGATTGCATCCAGTCGCGCTCCGTAGCTTCCGAGACTGTAGTTTTCCTCCACAACGCGATTCGCTGCGGCAATTTCCTTTTCATCCGGAATCCGGATAGGCGGAATCCGGATCTGCTCCAGACTCTCCGGATCGGAGCGGAGTTTTCGCAGCACTTCAATCTGGAAATCCTCGTGTAGCACACCGAAATCAACGGTTCCCTTCCGCAGTCTCTTTCTGGTCCAGGCTTTCCAGGTTTGCTTGACGGCCCCCATCGGCAATTTGGCGTCGTAAGCGAGATAGCTTCTGCGCATGGCAAATTCGAGTTTCTGCTTCAGCTCTTTCTCATCGATCCATTCGAGCGGTATTTCGATGCGGGAATAGAGATCCGGCAACGCCAAACCGTTCGTGCGAAAGTCACCGGTGATTTCCGGCAAATCGCGCCCCAGGACGCCACGGCCCACGGTCCACGGCTCAAGATAGGAAAGCCCGAACCCTTCTGCCACGCTCGTGGTAACGATAAAATCGCTCCAACCTACCAGATCAGAAAACGAGTAATCCCCGCTGTCGGCGATTCCCAGCTGAACCGGTAATCCCAGTTCCTCGACCAGCTCCACCCATCGCTGATGAGAAGCCTGCCAGTCGGGATTCTCCGGGCTGAGGGAACTGGCAAAAAAGGCCTGTCCCTCAAATTTCAGAGCAAGGAGAAGAAGCTCTCCGATATTTTTCCGCCGAATGCCCCGGCTCGGATAGAGCCCAAAGAGGAGATTTTTCGCAAACGGGCGTTCCGGGGGAGTCCCGGAAACAGGCATCTGCGAAATCGCGTTGGCAAGCACATGCAGATTCGATGCCGGCAGACCAGCATTCTTCAGAAATCCGAAATCCCTGCGATTGATTGTCGCATAGTGAATTTGTTTCGCGACGGGATACAGGGTGGTCTCGAAACTGTCCTGGGAATCAAAAAAGGAACGCTGTTGAGAGTAATTGCCCGGCCTGCCATCCTCGGCAAAATCGTGAATTTGCAGAAGAATTCGTTCCCCGGCCTCCGCCAACTCCCTCACGGCTGTGGGGAAAAGCACGTTTTTGGCCAGAGTCGGATTGTGAAAATGCCAGAGATCCGGCTCCCCGCCAAACCACTCCCGGGCCTCCTTTCTCATCGCGTCCGCGAGACTGGAGGCGATCACCGAACTGCCGGTTCGACGGTAATTCAGGGCCTGAATAATCCGAACATTATCCGCTCGTTTTCCGTCAAAAGGTTCTTCTCCGGAAAGGATCAACACCCGGTGCCCCTGCTTCTCCAACACTTCTCTTGCGGCTTCAATCACCCGGGTGACTCCCCCCCGGCGGAGATGGTAGTGAACCAGAACTATATTTTTCTTCCCTCTATCGGCCATGGCGCTCTCGGTATCCCGGAATTGTGATCATGGGCGGTCGCTCCTCTTCCACAATCACGCGATTCCGTGTTTCGTATCGTTTCCCTTCCGCCTGGAGTTGCCTGAAAACACTGTCGAACTCCGGAAGGCCTCTAACAATACCATTATGTTCAAGCCGTTTCAAAAACGTCTGTAGAATTCCGAACGACATTTTTCCAAGATCAATGGTCGTCTGATTTCGATGAACCCTTCTGTCGAGATCCACCTGGGCAAATACATCGAGTCCGCTTTTCACGTAGAGGTCGATGAGATGAGATGTTTCCACGCCGTAGCCAACGGGAAAATGGAGAGATTCGAGCACTTCACGGCGCACCGCGTATTCTCCCGAAAGCGGCTGCATCACAGCCGTAAGCTCCGGAAAGAAAAGAGAAAACAAAGGTCGCACCAGAATTTCGGTGACCCGGCCGCCGCCCGAAGGCCTCAGCCCGCCCGACAGAGCGAGAGGCCGGTCGTAAAATGCTTTTACATACTGAATCTCATCGCGCAAAAGCAGGGGAGCCACAAGACCACTCACGAACTTGGAATGAATGTTCTTAATATCCGCGTCGACATAGCAAATGATGTCGCCTTTCAGCTGATAAATCGCCTTCCAGAGGTTTTCCCCTTTCCCGGTTCGAAACCCCTGATCCGGAAGAATCTCACCAGACAGGTAGGTATCGGCACCAAATGAGGAGGCGATCGCGAGAGTTTCATCGGTCGACCCCGAGTCGACGACCGCAATCTCATCGAGTAGCGGATAGCGATCCATCAGCTCACTTTTGAACATGATGATTTCTTTCCCGATTGTCTTTTCCTCGTTCAATGTCGGAATGCAAAGACTGATCGAGACTCCGGCCCTCTCCTTCGCTTTCACGAGGTCTGCGATGCTCCAGAATTCGCTGTGATGATAGGTATTGGTCCCCAACCACGTCTCGATCCGTTTTTCCATTTTCGACATATCAGGAAGTGGCTTTGTCAGGTAGTTCGGCATCCATGAATTCAATCACCGAAACAATCTGCGCCAGGCCCTCGGGGATTCGCTCGAGTTGAACCGTTTCGTGTCGGGTATGACGGCTTCCACCGTCCGTGATCCCGAGGGTCAGTCCGGGAATACCGGACTCCAGTAGAGCGGCCACCTCAGAGATACTGGGTTCTATTTTTGCTGCAATACCGAGGACCTCCTGTATCTCCCGCGCAGCACGAACGAGCATATGGTCCGAGCCGAGATCCCCGGGCTTGCGATGGGCAATGATTTCCAGAGTGGCAAACACATCGCCGTCCTGCCCGGCCACATTCTCCACCAGCTCGCCAATTTTCTCCTCCAGTTCCTTCACCAGAGCCTCGCTCTCACCACGAATTTCAAAGCGGATTTCCCCGTTCAAGGGAGGAACATTGTAACCGGATTCCGCATCCACTGTACCAATGAGAATCGTTGCCTCGGGCGCGTGAGCCTCATTCAATTTGAGCAGTTCATTCAGGATCTGATTCAACAAGAAAATGGCACCGGCACTGCCGAAATCCTCACCTTCCCCGCAAATTTCCACCCGGATTTCTCCACGGGCCATTCCCGGACTGGCATAGCTGAGCCGTCCCAGTTCGATCCCTTCCAGACACAGTGCTCCAGCGATGGCTTGATCGACATTCTCGAGAAAAAATCGCATTCCCGCAAGATCGCCGCGCCCGAAGCTCCGTGTCGTCCCAAGCAAAATCAGATTGGAATCCAGTTCGATTCCAAGCCTTTCGAGAATCAGTGGCAAAGTGGCAAGCACCGCCACCCCGAGGCTGTTGTCAGCTATCCCCCTCCCTTTCATACACCCCACTTCGACGGAAACGGTGTGATCGTCCGCATCTGTCCAGATCTTATCGACATGAGCAGCAACCAGAAGATTCCGCTGCCGGTTTCTTCCCGGTATCACGCCTGCGATATTTCCGGCCTGATCGGATGCGATATCAGTGAGTCCCGCCTCGGTGAAGCGCTCACTCAGAAAACGGGTTACCCGTTTCTCCGAACCGGTCGGAGCCGGAATCTCCGCGGCCATGACCACGTTCGCAAGAACCAGTTCGCGAACGCCATGTAGCGCGTCACGGTGTGAAATCACCCGTTCCCGACTACCTTTCCTCTTTCCGTCTGCGCCATCAGCCATTCCCCTTTACGCTACGGAAAACGAGCATTTGGGAAAGAGATTTCCCTACGGGACACCGGCTAGTTTTCGGGTTCGCTTTCTGACTTTTCCTTCTCAGGTTTTTCCTCCCCATCGACAAATTCACCATAGTAGGCCGCAGCCGATGCAAACTGAACCGCCTCGCCCGAAAACGGGGTCCCGATCAGGACCGGCCTTCCTGCGAGAGGGAAAAGCAGTTCAGCGGTGACGGCCCTGTGTGAGATCATTACTTTTCGAGGGCGTTTCCCGTCAGCATTCCAAACGCGGCCACCAACGAGCCAGTCTTCGCCGTCTTCGATTACTGAAAGCTCCATTTGGTAGAGTGTCTCCGCATCGGAGTCGAAAGACTCCGACACAAGAACAATGCCGCGCCGGACGATCTCGATGGTGTCGGTGGCCGGAACGACCCGCAATTGAAACCCGTTTTTCCCGTAAAGGCCCACACCAAAGCGGGACTGAATTCGTCCACTGGACGGTCCGCGAGCGGAAGCTTGAATCGTCGCCCCCTTCTCCCGGATTTCGGGACCGAACTCGATCCGCCCCTCTACCAGTGGTTCCGGAGCCACCTTCAATTTCTTCGCACCCGCATCGACGGACCATTTTCCCGCCTTCGGCGTCGCTCCCCCCGGATAGGCCCCCTCTGCCGAATTTTTGATATCAAGGGTAGCCGCCGGCTTTTGCGGCTCCGGAGCTTCTGGCGTTTCTTTTTGATCTTTCCCGTCCTGTCCGGACAGAGACAGAACACAGAAACAGGAGAGAATGAAAAGAGTCCGCAGGCTTCTCATTCCTTTCGAATCGCCTCCATCAAATTTCCACGCAGGACTGATTTGGCAGCAACTGCGCAAAAGATCAATCCACCGATCAAGACGGCCGCATTCACACCGATGAGCAGTCCCCAGGGAAGGGACGCAAGCCCCTTCGCCAACTGAGGAATTACAGCGACAAGAGCAGCAAGAAGTCCCAGTAAAACTCCTGACACATGCAGAAACCAGTGTTCGGAAAGAACCATCCCCACCAGTTTTCTCCGGGTAAAACCCATCGCCTGCATTACCCCGAGCTGCCCCCGCCTTTCGAGAACATTTCTTCCGACAATGATGGCAAGTCCAAGCGTGCCCAGAAAGATACCCAGTCCACCGAGCGTGGAAAAAATCGAAAGGTAGGTATTCTGCACAGCATTGAATTCATTGAGCCGGTCAGCTGCCGGACGCATTTCCAGTCCCAAATCGCCGAACATCCGGGTCATGTGCGCGGCCACCTTGTCGAGAAGGGCATCTCCCCCCCTGTCGAGGAGGAAGAACTGATAGCCGCCGGAATCGGGAAAGAACCGGATAAAGTTCTCCTCCGAGATCAGGAGGCTGCCCTGCAGGATCGAAGTGTCGAGAAAACCAACAATCCGGACACCGAACGACTGTCCCGAAACGGTTTCATAGGTGATGATATCCCCGACTCCTTTTTGAAGCGCGTAGATAGCAGTATTCTGGTCGATGATTCCGGGGACCACAGAAATCCCGTCCATCTGCTCTGCAGATTCACCAAGCGAACTCCAGTTGGATTTCTCAGGATCACTTTCACCGGACACCTTTGTGAAGGTAAAGGCATCGCGATCCGCCAAAGCTTGAGGATTCACACCCATTAAACGTGGGCGTTGCGCGCGATTCAGGTTCAGACAGCTGGCATCTTCGCCGTCGCTCACCCGGAACGGGATCACTGTGAAAGACTCCTCAAAGCCATCGAGTCCATATTTTTCCCGGCCCTCTTTTCCATTGAGATCTTCATACACCGGGAGCGTCGACTCGCCGACCCAGGCGAACCCTCCGGTTCCGGATCCGCGTCTCTCTGCACCACGCTCCCCATCGAGGCGAAAGGAGTTAATTGCTGTCACCATAAAGACGCCCGCAGCCATGAGGCCGATCACGGCGAGACTTCTCCCTTTTCTTCTCACCGTGTGCTGGCGCCCCAATGCACCGATGGACACCAATACATTCGAAGGTCGGAGAAAGCGTCCAATCAGGAGCGAAGCCAGGGCTACACCGGCGAGAGTGAAAAGAAAACCGGCACCGAAAAACATCCCCTGCTCTGCAATGGTTCCCGGTACTTTCGGAGCAAACAGGCAACCGAGACCACCAAGCAAACCGAGAACCAGAAAGATCATGGCCCACTTTCCTTTCCCCGGTCCTGACACTGCCATCGTGTCCCCTCCGGAAATGAGCTGACCCGGCTGAACGGCAGTCACTCTGCGGCTCGTCCACCACACGACGAAGAGGGCGACGAAAACGGTGATCGAAAACGAGATCGCCAGAGTCGCGGGTTTCAAGTGGTAGACAAAATCGATTCCTGCTGCGGCTTCGCTCCAGACTCCGGACATTCCGTGCAAAGCAAGCCGTGTGTAAATGTAGCCTCCGGCCAATCCCAGCAGAGCACCGGCAATCGAAAGTAGAACCGCTTCGACGATGAAAAATTTCCGCACCCTCTTCCGGGTAAATCCGAGAGCGAGAAGCAATCCGATCTGAGAAGACCTCTGCTCAATTCCGAAAACAAAAACCAATCCCGTAAGAGCCAGGGCGGCGACGATGAGAAAGAAGCTCATGCTCGCGAAGAGTGAGCCGAAATCAAAGGAGTTTGATACCGCCGACTCCGCTTCCCCCTGCATGTCACGAACCGCCATGCCAAGTGATTCCAACGGAAGATGTGGTCGCAACTGATCGATCACCGGGGTAGCGGAATCGTTCAAACGAAGCCGGAGAGACGTCGCGTTTCCAAAGCGGTTTGCCCACATCTCCCGTGCTGCGTTGATGCCCACAAATGCCTTGGGAGTTGCGCGGTATTCATCCCAGAATTCGTCGTCCTTATCGCGGATTTTATCGCGATCGATCGGAATTCCCGGCTCCCATTCATCCAGATCCTCCACGTCGAAGATCCCCGGAAAATCAGGTGTCCAGGACTGATCCCACCCATTTTCTCCGATTGCAGAAATCCCTGCGACACGAAAAGATCTGGTCTGCTCAATAAGAGCCCGCCCCGGCCCGACAACGTTGTAGGCAAGAGTGACTTCGTCTCCCGGCTTAGCCTGCAAATCATCCGCAATCCACTGCGACAGAACGATGCCATCGCCCCCCGTTTCGGCGTTCACGATTTCGTTCAGCTCCGGCCCTACTCCCGTAACCATCGAGTAGGGCGTCACCTTCCCGTTCGCTCGAATTTCCGTCGCGAGATAGGTGAGAATCGGAGACTCGATGGAAGCGATTTTTCCGAAGGCGAAAACAATCGCTTCGTCAAAAAAGACCCGTGAGCTGACGACCTGCAACAAATCGTTTCCACCAACTTGCTCCACTTCGATTTGCAGATCGTCCAGCGACCACTCGTTTCCGACCGCAGTGGCAAATGCTCTTGCATCGACATCTTTTCCCGTGGCGAGAAGATTTACCTGCTTAGGCGTCTCCAGAATTTCCTGCAACCGGGACAGCTTCACAAAGAGAGTCGAAGGGGGCACCTGCTCGGCCCGGAGAGAGTAAAGGCCGAAAAATTCATCACCGATCACTTCACTGACTTTGACCGTAAAAGGAGTCGTCTGCTCCGACTCCCCCGAAAGCGGGGCGTCTTTGGAAAGCGCTCCGGGTATCTCGACCCGCATAATCAGAGAATCGCCAACACCCGCTTCGATCCGTCTCGCAAAAGGCTCATTTATGGCAATCCAGCGGTCATCCGAAAATTTCTCCGGAGCTCTTCCTGCAATTGAAAGGTTCCAGAACCGGTCATCCACCCCGAGAATCTGCACTTTGTTTACCCTTTTCCCGCCAGCCCGGTTCGATGCAGTGCCCTCGATTTGCAGCACCGGAGCGACAGCGGTTTCCCCTCCGAGTGCCTTCCCGACACGGTCTGCCAAACGGTTTGTCACGTAGCGCTCACCGCCCACGAAGACGGGCCCCATATTGGAAAGGCGAGCCTCTGCATTTTGCCGGAGACTTTCTTTTACCGAATCGCCAACCACGAGTGCGCCGCTGAGAATCGCGGAAGTGAGTGCCACCCCCGCCAATACCGAAAGATTGATCCACCGGTAGTGAAAGAGAGACTGAGAGATGAGCCGAAAGGTGGTCATTGCCGCAAATCCTCTACTCCGATTCGATCTTGCCGTGACGCAGCGTTCTCACATCCCCCAGTGCGTTTGCGATATCGCGATCATGAGTCACCACGATCAGAGCCAGACTTTCCGACTCGTTGAGATCGGCCAGAAGTTCGATCAATTTCTTCGCATTGTCCTCATCGAGAGCTCCAGTGGGTTCATCTGCGAGCAGAAGGGACGGTCGATTGATCAGGGAACGTACCACCGCGACCCGCTGTCTTTCCCCTCCGGAAAGTTGGCCCGGCTGCGAATTCAGCTTCTCCGCCAACCCGACTCTTTCCAACAGATCGCGGGCCCTTTCCGATGATTCCTCCGGGTCGGAGCGCTGCGGCAGAGCGAGAGTCGGGACCAGCACATTCTCCAGGGCTGTGCACTGCGGCAGGAGATGATGCATCTGAAAAATGAATCCAATCTTTTCCGAGCGAACTCTCGCGATCTCGCTCTCACCAAGACCACTGGTCGAGATTCCCCCGACAATCACATCACCCTCGGAAGGTTGATCAAGAGTGCCCAGCAAATTGAGAAGCGTACTCTTTCCGCACCCTGACGGACCCACAATGGAAAACCGCTCCCCTTCCGAAACGCTCAGATTGAGCCCGTCGAGAATTTTTCTTTTCTCCGCAGACTCATACCATTTGGAGACCTGTTTCAACTCAAGTATTGCTTCACTCATCTCAGGGCTGATCCTCTCTCTGGATCCAACGTTTAGATTTAAATTCGAACCTCGGCAGTGCTCCGGATTCCACCAAAGTAACCGGAATACGCAACGTAAAAGCATCCGCCAGATCCCGCGCGACCCGATCGGCGAGAGTCCGGTCCGCGCCGTCCGCCGCCTCGATGCTGACTTCCAACTCAGCCATGGAATTGCGAGTCGTCTGAATAACCTGAAACTCGACCACTTCCGGAAAACCGCGGATAATCTTTTCCACTGCGGTGGGATAGATATTCACACCGCGTATCACCACCATTTCATCGACCCGTCCGAGGATTCCCCCTTCGAGACAAAATGCCGGCTCCTCCGCCCCCGGCGGGGTAAAGAAAGCTTTCTCAACCAGATCGCCCGTCCGGTAACGCAACAGCGGACAGGCCGTCCTCGTCAGTGTCGTGAGAACGAGCTCTCCGCGCTCGCCGGGCTTCACCTCTTTGTGCGTTTCCCGATCGATCACTTCCGCAAAATAGGCGTCTTCAATGACGCAAAGACTGAGCGGTTTGTCAGGATGCTCGTAGGTCACCGGTCCGACCTCCGTCATACCGTGGTGATCAAAAATCGCAGCGCCTCTCCACAGCTCTGAAATCTTCTTCCTGACCTCGGGGAGACTTCCGCCCGGCTCACCGGCAACGATGATTTTCTTCAGGCGATAGGATGAAGCTTCGCGGGTTTCCGCATACAACTCGCCCAGACGGAGGGCATAGGTTGGCGTGCAACACAGCACATCGGCATCGTGCGCGACCATCGCCTGCAGTCTCGCTTTGCTGCTGAGCCCTCCTCCCGGGATAGAAAGATTTCCCCGGCGCGTGGCCGACTCGAAAGCAGTCCAGAAGCCCAGGAAAGGGCCGAAGGAAAACGCGAAGAAAACCACCTCATCCGTCCCGACGCCGGCGGCTTCAAAAACACGGTCCCAGCAATCCAGCATTGCCGACCAGCTGTCCGCTGTATCGAGAGAAGGGAGCGGTCCGCGAGTCGTTCCACTGCTTTGGCAATAACGGGAATATTCGGAAACCGGACAGGTCAGGTTCGAGCCATAAGGGGGAAATTCCTCCCGGTCCCAGACCAAATCCATCTTGGTCGTGAATGGCATTTTCGAGGTGTATTCCTCCAGTGAGGCCACCGAGCTGTCGAGACCTGCTTTGCTGAGCCGCTCGCGGTAGAAGTCATTCCCCTTCTCCAGCTCCCCGATGAGGTGCTGAAGCTTCGCAAGTTGGTTGGATTCCGTGCCGGGTCGCTCTGCCATTTCCGCCAAACTATCGGGAAACAGCGCCGCTCTTCAAGTCACGGAAAAGAGGTTTCCCGGAGAGATCTCAATCCGTTTTTGCGGGCGCAGATGTCGACGCCACTTTTTTCCCGTGATCCGACGGTGCCGGATCGGGCTTGAATTTTACCACCAGGTAGCCACCGAGGGCAGCCATCACGATACCGAGGACGAACTGCCACCGCATTCCGGCGAGCCCGCCTGCAGGCGGATGCATCGTCAGGGAAACGATCGCATTCACGATCGGCGCGCCTGCAAAAATGATCGACATCACGATCGCCGGAGCGCTTTTGTTGCCCTGAGCGAAAAGCGCTCCGAGAGAAAGTAGAACGAAAAATGCTCCGATCGCCCCGAGGATTCCCGCAATCAGCGACAGCCAGAGCCCCTTTCCGGGAAAGTTCCAGTCTGAGCCGCGAGCAACCAGAATGGCGAGCGGAGCGAGCACTGCTGTCAAAAAATAGGCCACTCCGACAAAGAGAAAGGCTTTGTAACGGCCGTTCGCCGGATCCGCCATTCCCACCTGCCCCATGTGGAGAAAAATTCCGTAGAGCCCCCAGGTGAGGACGGTTCCAAGGGCAAACCAAAGCCAGGAGTAGCTGTTCATATCTTCCATCTAAACTATCGGGATTACGCGGTTTTCGAAGGAATGCTTCCTTCGGGTGCGACGCCAATCTTCTCGCGCCATTCGTCGGGAATCGCAACCGCTTTCATGCGCCGCTGTTCTTCATCAAAGGTCACGCAGACGACTGTAAAACGTCCCGTCGCCGCGATAACCCGCTCTTTTTCCGAGTCGGGGTTTTTCCAGAAATTGAAATAGTAGCCGATTGTTTTGTTCCGGATTTCCTCAACCAGCAGCTCGATTTCCACTTCTTCCTCAAACTTAAGCGGGAGCCGGAAATCTGCTGAAGCATGAACCCGCGGCCATCCGACGTGAGGCTCATCCCCTTCTTCCTGTTTTTGAAACGGATGAACGGAAAATCCCAGCGATCGATAGAATGCATGCTCCGCCACCTCCATGAAACGGTAGAAATTGGAAAAATGCATAATCCCCGCCACGTCCGTGTCTGCGAACTCCACACGGCGGCGATAGGTGAATCGGTGCTCCATGCCCGCTACCATGTAGGCGGGGAAGTCGGAATGCAAGAAAGCAGAAATGCTGATTCTTTTTCCGAAGCAATGCCGTCCCGCGCGAACGCAACGCAACAGGGTTGGAGCGAACACGTGACAGGGTTGCGTCCATGACCCAACAGGGTTGCATGCCCGGCCGGGGCTCGAAACGGAGACATCCCGCCCGGCCCCTGAAAGAGAACGACCTGCATCCCCTCCCTGCGGGTAGAGGAGTCAGATCAAGATCCGGGACAGATTTGTGATTCCGGCAATGCGCAATTAACCGCCGTAGGACTGCTCGACCCGTTCGGCGACATCTTTGTAGTCGTAGTCGACCGCGTAGATTTCTTTGAGGCATTCGAGGTATTTCTCCTCATTTTTGAGCTTCTCGTAGAGCAACGCGAGGTTGTAGAGCAGTTCTTTCTTCGTGTCATCCATCACCTGGATTTCACTGATTGCCTCTTCATACTGATTCGCGGCAAGGTCGGTCATGCTCATGCGGTCATAACAGAGACCCAGCATGTTCATCACCTTGATGCGCAAACTGGGGCTGCGCTTCACCTGCTGCAGGTGCTTGATCGCATCGCGGTAGCGCTCCGCCCGGAACAGTCGCTCTCCGAGTTCGTATCGAAGTTCATTGTCGGTCGGATTCCGCTCGACGCGTTCTTCCGATTCGGCGATGAGCTGATCCATCTGTCCCTTCTGCGCCTCGGCGAGCTGAGCTTTATACTGCTCGATGTCGGGGTGCTCGGGATTTTCCTCCACAAAACGACGCAATTCGTCGAGCTGGGCTGTGTTTACGATCTCGCGGATGTCGGCCACTTTCTTCTCGAGAGAAGGATCCTTTGAACTGAGGTGAAACGCCCACTCGTAGAACTGGAGAGCCTCGGGAAACTGCTCCAGCTCCTCGTAGGTAGCGGCGAGTCGCTTCGTCACGTCGATGTTGTTCTGATCCTGCGCATACTCGGCAGAGAGGCGCTCGACCTGCAGCTGCAGTTGCTCCGGAGTCATCGCGGCGCGGCCCTCGGACTCCAGCTCGGAGGCCGCGTCTTTGTCTTTCAGCAGGTCGCGCCAGTCACCGTCACTGTCCCACTTCTGTGAGGCGATCGAACCTTTCGCTGTCGCATCTTTATATTTCTTGGAGGCTTCCAGATCGGTGCGGTCTTTCTCCACAATTTTTCCGAAAGTAACGGCAGCCTCTTCGTATTTCTCGCGATCCATGTAGTAATCGCCGAGCTTGTGGTAGAACTTGATATTCTCTGGATCCCCTTCGATCACGGTTTCCAACGCAAAGCCTGCCGTCATCGGCAGACCTGCCGCCTCAGAAGCCTGGTATAGCAATTCGTTTGCCTGGGCGTTGTAGGGATCAGATCCCAGCACTTCCTTTTCGAGAGCGTTCATCACTGCGATCGGGTCTTTTTTAACCTGGCTCTGCATCTTGAGGACCTTGAGAGCTTCTCCGCCGAGCTTTACCCCGCGCTTGCCCTCGTTCTCCTTCACCGCTGCGAGACGGAGGCGCTTCCGCCCGTCGAGGAATCCCGGCTCTTTCATGAGAATAGCTTGAAGCAGGCTCACTGCGTAGCTCCAGTTTCTCAACTCCATTGCGGCCTCGGCCTTGAGATAAAGCTTGTTGAGATTCGCCGGCAGGTGATGCTGCTTGATCGCATCCTGACGCTGCGGTTCGTTTCCTTCTGCTGGAGTTTCTTCTGACATAGTCTTTCTTTCTGGGTAAATTCTATCTGTCCGGCGCGCTTCGTCCGGCAAAGCATTTCAGCCTATCATGAAATGCCGTGGTTGATCTAGCGAATCTTGCCGAATGGGACAACAAAAAAAGATCGGGAAAAATCGCCCGGCTCTTTGAGCATCGGAAAGCCGTCCGGCAATCATTCCGGCATTCCCAAGACCGGCAATGAGTGACAATCAAATCACGCCGGGAGATTTCCACACCGGAAGTTTGCTCTCCACGAATTTCGTATCCCCTCCTCCGCCAGTCCTTCTCTCATACTTGATCACGCTCGAAAAGGAATAGCAAAACCTTCCACCCCGGAGACACTTCCCACCTCATGAAAATCCTTTCTCTCGGGGCTATTCTCCTCTTTTCCCTTTCCGGTTCACTTCACTCCAAAGAACAACCCAACATTCTCTGGATATTTTCGGAAGATCTCTCGCCTTACTTCGGGTGCTACGGAGACCCTGTTAACCGGGACGCAACCCCGACGCTTGATGCAATGGCCGGGAACGGTGTGCTCTTCACTCACGCCTATACTCCTGCCCCGGTCTGCTCCGCAGCCCGCTCCGCCATCATTACAGGCGTCATGCAGACTACCACCGGAACTCATCAGCACCGCTCGAGCCGCGCACCGGACGGGACCATCGTGCCCCCGGATGCCCGGATTCATCTTCCGGAAGGAATGAAAACCATCCCCGAACTGATGCGGTCTGCCGGCTACTTCACCTTCAACACCGGTAAGGACGATTACAACTTTCACTACGACCGGCGCGACCTCTACGACTACGGCACAAAAGACAACTACAAGCCCGGAATGAACGGTTGGCAGGGCAACTTCGCGCAAACTGACGTGAAGCGAACCTACGTCGAAAACACCTGGACGAAGCGCCCCGACAAGAAACAACCCTGGTTTGGGCAAATCATGATCTGGGGAGGCAAAGCCGGAGACCGCCACGTGCGCGATGGGCAAAAACTTGCCGACGACGAAGTTCCGATCCCTCCGTATTTTCCCGATACACCCGCCTATCGCAAAGAGTGGACAGCCCACTACAACGCCGCTCGCGGAGCCGATGCTCAGGTCGAGGAAATTCTCGATATGCTGAAAACCGACGGAGAGCTGGAAAACACTGTCGTATTCTTCTTTTCCGACCATGGGAACAATCAGTCTATCCGTCACAAGCAGTTCTGCTACGAGGGCGGAGTTCACATTCCTCTCATCATTGTCGGCAGTCACCCGGCACTCAAAGCAGGAACCATTCGGAAAGAGTTGGTCAGTGCACTCGACATTTCCGCAACCACTCTCGCCATGGGCGGGGCGGTAATGCCGAACCACCTCGACGGACAAAATCTTTTCGGCGCAAACTACGAGCCGGCCGACTTCATCATTTCAGCCCGCGACCGTTGCGACTACACGATCGACCGCATCCGGACGGTGCGGACTGACAAGCTGCGCTACATCCGCAACTTCTTCCCCGACCGTCCCATGCTACAAGCACAGTATCGCGATGAGCGACCACCTGTCACCGAGATCAAGCGAATCCGCGCTGAGGGAGGTCTCACCCCGTATCAGGAAAAACACTGGTTCGGGCTCCGCCCCGAAGAGGAACTGTACGACATCGCAACCGACCCTCACCAGATTCAAAATCTCGCGGAAGCCCCTGAATACTCCGACGAATTGAAACGCCATCGGGAAATCCTGAATACCTGGATGAAGGAAACCGATGACCAGGGCCAGTATCCTGAAGACTCTGTTCAGCTGAAGGCCACCTACGATCTGTGGAAAGACAAGCCGATCTTCAAGAATGCGAATACCAACCCGGAGTATGAGCAATTTGAAGGTGAGTAAACCTCCTTCAATGAAGTCTTTTCATTTTCCCTTCTACCACCGGGTTCCAGAACGGCATCTCCTACGGAACCGGAATAAATCACCACTTGGCGCGCAAGCGAGGGTGATATCGAAAAGGCGGCGCTAGCGAGGCAATCCACTACGCCCCTACTATCGTTTCCTGTTTGAAGGGTGAAGGAACCAGCTCCCTGCGTTCCAATCTTTGACAGGTCGATGTTCTGTTCCGCAACTTTTTATGGGACCGGATCCAATCCATGCTGCCGTACGGATTCGCAACCCCGCTTGCCAATCACCCCTTTTCCCGCTTATACTGGGGTTCATGAAACGCGGAATCCTCATCACCCTTCTGTTGTCGGGGCTGGTTTGTGCCTGCCTGGGGGCGGGGAAAAAATACAAACTCTACCTCGTTACATTTCATCTCGAGGCGGAGAAGACGGACAACCCGAAAATGATCACGGCAGTGAAACTCGGCAGTGATCACCGGCAGTATTTCTTCGACAAAATCCCGAGCTTCACGGATCACGACATCAGGTGGTTTTATCCTTTCTCCGCCGACGATGGAGTGAGTTACGGCGCGGCGTTTAAGCTGAAGGACCATGCCACGACGGAACTGAAAGCGATCACCCTGACAAACCAGGGCCGCCTGCTCGGCCTTCGCTGCTCGGATGCCGTGCTGCAGGCAGTCCTGATCGACCGCCCCATTTCGGATGGCGTTATCGTAGTATGGAGCGGCTTGCAACAGCGCCACCTTCAGGAATTCCGGAAGAGATTTCCGCACGTGGATGATCTGGCACCACCCTCCGGACCTACGTTCAATCTTCCCGGCAGACAGTAAGGTGGAAAAGCGTAGCGACCTGTGGTATCGCTGACGGCGCAAAGCCCCGTCCCACTTCCCACCATGTTTCCGTTCCGGACTTCTCTCGCCGCCACTCTCCTTTTCGTGTCATCGCACTTGTCCGCCGGGCCGCTCGGCCTCGTTCTACCGACGGACAATGACAAGATTTTCACCGATCCGACGGAATTTTACATGTACACCGATCGCAACTTCGAGGGCGTTCGGTCAAAGCCCTGGCAGGGTGGCACCTACGGATTTTCCCGCAACCAGCGACGCACTTCGATTGGAATCGTCTACACCCGGTTTCATGAAGGGATTGATATCCGCCCGGTTCGCAGGGACGCTTCGGGAAACCCGCTCGACGATGTTTATTCCATGATGAACGGGACCGTCGTTCACGTCAGCAGCGACTCATCGAAGAGCAACTACGGCCGCTACATGGTCGTGCATCACGATTTTGGAAACGGTCCGTTTTTCTCGCTCTATGCACACCTCAGTTCCGCAACCGCTGCCGTCGGGCAGCAGGTCCGGGCCGGTCAACCAATTGCAAAAATGGGATACACGGGCGCCGGCATCAACCGGGAGCGTGCGCACGTTCACGTCGAGCTCGCGATGCTCCTGAGCGACCGATTCCAGGATTGGTACAGCCGCCATTTCACTTCCGCAAATCACCACGGGATCTACAACGGAATCAACATGATCGGTCTCGATATCGCCTCCCTCCTCAAGGCGCACCGCGCCAATCCGGGAATCACGATGGATCAGTTCATCGCCTCTCAGGAGGTTCACTACAAAGTTCTGATTCCGGGAGGAAGAAATCTCGCGTTTCTCCGTCGTTATCCCTTTCTCGGAAAAAACGTGCGATCTGTCGCCTTTCCGAAAAGCTGGGAGTTTTCCTTCGCAGCTTCGGGGGTGCCTCTCGCTGTTGAACCGAGCAAAAAATCTCTGTCCTATCCGGCTGTGACCTATGTCAAGCCGACAGGGACGGATCACTCTTACGTCACAAACGGGCGTCTCACCGGAAGCGGCTCATCTGCCAAGCTGACCCCGAGCGGATCACGCTACATGCAGCTGATCAGTGATTCGTTCTGACGGGAGCTTCTACAAACCTCCCTGCTGGACCGCTTTCTGCAGCTCCTGCTGGAATGCCATTGCCTGCTCTTCGCTCGGTCGAAAATCAGGATCATCGGAATCCATTCCGAGGCGCCCCATTTGATCGATCCACCAGGCGGCAGTTTTGCCTCCTCCGAAGTCGACACGTCCGCTGATGACAGCACCGGGACGTTGAATTTTATCGACGGTTACCGATACGCCGCCTTCTCCGGGGGCTTCCGGATCTGCTTCTGCATCCTCTCCGCCTTCAGCGGAATCAACATTCTCTTCCCCCGGCTCCTCCGGCTCCTCTTTTTCCGGTTCCGGCTCAGGTTCGCTCAACAACTCGATGCCGAGATCTTCGAGCAGAAACCGGGTCTCCAGATAGGTGACTTTGATCTCCAGCTCTTCGCCGAGACGCTTTTGGATATCTGAAAGCTGATCGCCCGCTTCCGCCCAGGAGCGGATGGTCGCGATCTGATCGTCGGAAAGTGATTTCGCAGTGCTCATTTTCCCAAAGCTGTCACTGTCTCGCAAAAGTTCCAGTGCCATTTCTGATTTCGTGCGTAACCTTCCCCATTCACAAAATGGACTGGGAACAACACTATCTTGACGATCATACTCCCTGGGACAAAGGCGCCCCCGCGCCGCCGCTGCTGGAATGGATGAAGAACGATCAGGTCGCCATCTCCGGCCGGGTCCTCGTCCCCGGTTGTGGCGTGGGACATGACTGCCGGGCGATCGCGGATAATGCGGCCACCGCCGAAGTCATCGGAATCGATATCGCCCCGCAGGCAGTGCAGCGAGCGCAGGATCAATCCAGCGGCGACCAAGTGCGCTACGAAGTGGCCGACCTTTTCAACCTTCCCCCTGACTTTCACGGAACCTTCGACTGGGTTTGGGAGCACACCTGCTTTTGCGCCATCGATCCCGGGCTGCGAAACGACTACGTCCGGGCCGTCCACCGCGCCCTCGGGGAAAAGGGCAACCTGCTCGCCGTTTTCTATCTCGATCCCTATGATGAGGATCACCGCCCCGGAGGCAACCCACCTCATGGAACCAGTTTATGGGAACTGCACGACCGTTTTGTTGGATCCGGTCTGTTTGAAGAGAGAGAAAGTTACGTTCCCGATCGCAGCTACCCGGGCAGGGAGCAACTCGAGCGGGTCATCCGCTTCGAAAAGCGGTAGCAGCGGGAAACCGTAAGCCATTGCGTCCCCGCACGGCTGCAGACGACCGGCTCCGTTGACCTGCGTCCGCCCAACATCCACAGCCGCGTCGGAAGCCGCCGGCCTATAACGGCTCGAACCTCGTGCCCGGTCCGAGCTGCTCCTGCTCGATCACCGCGCCGGCCTGGTAGGTGACAATGCAATTCGTCGCAGAATGCGCGAACCCGCGAAAATGCCCGCCTTTTGCAATTTTAAAGGTATTCCCGTCCCCCGCATGTGCCGTTACCGATCCGCCCTCATGCACGATGAAATGGCAGTTCTTCCCACTCGCGCCGATAACCTGCGCCCCGGTAGGGACAATAAAGGTGGTATTCACCTCGTCCGGATAGAACAACGTGCCCTGCACTGTCATTGTTTTCGCTGGACTTCCACCGCCGGTTTCCGTCGTCTCACATTGCGTCACCAGCAGCGGTAGAAGAAACGCAGCCATCAGGACGGGGATTTTGTTCGGGGCGAACATCGGGAGAGGATTGTTTTTGGATTGAAGGAGAACCTTGTTGCGGTTACGACTTCGCATCAAGTCCCAAATTCTGATCGCATGAAAGCACTCACTCTCACCGCCTACAATCAGTTCGAGTTTTCCGATTCTCCCGATCCCGAGATCGCGGAGAACGAAGTCCTCATTTCCGTGAAAGCCTGCGGAATCTGCGGATCGGACATTCATGGCATGGATGGAAGCTCGGGACGGCGTCAGCCGCCAATCATTATGGGGCACGAGGCATCAGGCGAAATCGCATCCGTCGGCAGTGCGGTGACCGGGTGGAAAGCGGGAGACCGCGTCACCTTCGACTCCACCGTCTATTGCGGAAAGTGTGACTGTTGTCAGTCCGGACAGGTCAATCTCTGCCCCGACCGGAACGTTCTCGGCGTTTCCTGCGACGACTACCGCCGCCACGGAGCTTTCGCCGAATATGTGAAAGTTCCCGAGCACATTCTCTACGCCATCCCCGATGAAGTCAGCTACGAGCAGGCCGCCTTCGCCGAGCCGGTTTCCATCGCCCTTCACGGGGTAAACCGTGTGCCGCTGAATCCCGGCGACTCCGCCGTCGTCGTCGGCACGGGACTGATCGGACTGCTCGTCGTTCAAGCGCTGAAAGCGAAAGGAGCCGGAACCGTTATCGCAGTCGACATCGATGAAAAACGTCTCGCTCTTGCAAAAGAACTCGGTGCCACCCATACCCTCATTTCCAGCGACGACGTTCCCGAACAGGTCCGGGAAATCGTCGGAAACGGTGACGGTGCCGACATCGCCCTCGAAGTTGTCGGCTTCGGACCCACCATTCAGATCGCTGTCAATTCTGTTCGAAAAGGAGGAAGCATCGGCTGCGTTGGCAATCTCCAGGCCGAAGTCCCCTTCCCCCTCCAGGCCATCGTCACCCGCGAACTCAGCGTTTTCGGGAGCTGCGCCTCCGCCGGGGAATACGCCGATGCCGTCGAAGCCGTTGCCTCCGGCAAAATCAAAGTCGAACCGCTTCTTTCCGCCACCGCCGATCTCAAAGATGGTGGCGAGTGGTTCGAGCGACTTCACCGGAACGACGAAGGCCTCATGAAAGTCATCTTGAAGCCGTGATGAAACTTGCCCCGGGATTCAGGAAAGCCCTCGCTGTTTCCGCCGGCCTTTTTCTCCCTGCAGTGGCCACTGCCGAAACCTGGCATTTCCTCGACAACGGAACCATCCGTATCGGAGTCAATCGTGACGCCGGAGCTGCCATCGGGTGGTTCTCCGAAAGCGGCCGCGAAGAAAATTTACTCAACCGCTACGACTACGGGCGCTACCTCCAGCAATCGTGGTATGGCAAAAAAGACGGCTCCGACTGGAACGGAAAACCGTGGCGATGGAACCCCGTTCAAGGCGGAAACTGGACCGGGATCGGCGCCCGCGTCTCCGATTTCTCTGCGGAAAAAAAGGCGATCAAGGCGACCACTGTTCCGCGTCACTGGGCCAGCGGCGAAGAAATCCGTGATGTCGTTTTCACTCAGAAAATTCAGCTCCGCGAGCATCTCGCCATCATCGATTTCACCATGCGATACGATGGAAAGGAGCACCACCCGGTCCACGACCAGGAGCTGCCCGCACTTTTCGTGGATGCCGGATACTCGCGCCTCCACTACCTGCATCCCGGGGACAAAGGCGGCGATCCTCCGCGCGTATCGGAACCCGGTTTCCCCAATGAACGATTGAAAATTCGCGAACCGTGGATTGCCTGGCTCGATGAAACCGACCGCGGCATCGGTATTCTCGTTCCCGGCATCGGAATCAACACCGTCACCTGCTACCGTGCACCCGGCGACCCGAACAATCGCAACAAAGGCGCCTGCTCCTACGCGGCCCCTGTCAGGCAGTTCGAAATCAAGCCCGGCTTCACCTTCGAATATCGTGTCTACCTCACTACCGGAACCCTGGCAGAAATTCGACATCGCTTTCACCAGATTCAGACCGGGAGAAAGAAATGATACCCGCCGCTTTCTTCGAACGCGACCCGGTTAGCTGCGCCCGCGAGCTGGTTGGCACAAAACTCATCCACGGGAGTTGCTCCGGAATCGTCATCGAAACCGAAGCATACGCCGAACACGGCGACGAAGCCTGCCATCTGTTCACCCGACCGTCAGCGCGCGCCTTTGCCGAAACGCACCCGCCCGGAACAGCCTACGTCTATCTGAACTACGGCCTTCACTGGCTCGCCAACGTTCTTTGCAAAGACCGCCAAACCGGTAGTTCCGGTTTCGTCCTGCTACGCGCTCTGGAACCCGCCGGTGGAATTCCCCTGATGAAACGCCGGAGAAAACAATCCGACCTCCGTGCCCTCTGCTCCGGCCCCGGGAAGCTCGCGCAGGCAATGGGCATCGGGAAAGGCCACCACGGAAAATCTTACTGTGAGAGCGAAACTTTCTGTTTCCGTCAGGATGGAAAAACCGACATCGAGACCCTCGCTGACCGCCGCATCGGAATATCATCCGCCAAAGAACTCGAATGGCGTTTCCTCGCCAAAGATCACCCCGGCGTTTCCGTCCCGTTTGGAAAAGCGAGGTGAACGGGTTCTGGAGTGCGGCGGCTAAACTCCGCTTTCCATTGCACCAAACAGGGTTGAGTCCGGCACCCAACCCTGTTACCTCTTCAACCTAACCCTGTCAGGCCCTCAGTAAGAATGCCCCTGCCACCCGTCCTTTTCTCCCTCGCCGTTCCACCGGAACATTTCTCCCCGCTTGACGGACTTGCTGAAGTCCGCATGTTCGACAACGGCCCTGCCAAAGCCCCGCGCGAGCAAGTGCTCCGCGAAATCCGCGACTGCGTGGGGTTCATTTCACAGGGGGAAGTCACGGTCGATGCAGAGCTTCTCGACGCTGCGCCGAATCTCCGCATCGTCGCGAATGCGGCCATGGGAGTCGACAATCTCGATCTCGATGAGATCCGCTCGCGCGGGATCGTCGCCGTGAACACTCCGGACGCATTTGCCGAATCCACCGCTGATCTCACACTCGGCCTGATGCTCGACATCACCCGTCACATTTCCGAATCCGACCGCTACGTCCGCACCGGGGAATGGGCAAAAGGAATGCAACCCCTGCGCTGGGAAGGAACAAAAATGGGCGGACGAACGCTCGGTATTGTCGGCTACGGACGTATCGCCAAACTCGTCGAATCCCGCGCGCACGCGTTCGGCATGCAGGTCATCCACTGTCGCTCCCGGTTTACCGGAGGAAAAAACGAACGCAGCCTCGATGACCTCCTCGCCGAATCCGACATCGTTGTCACTCTCGTCCCCCTGACCAAAGAGACGCACCACCTCATCAATGCGAAACGCCTTGCGCAAATGAAGCCCGGTGCGTTTTTCGTGAATGTCGCCCGCGGAAAAGTGATGGATGAATCCGCCGTCGTCAATGCCCTCAAGAACGGACACCTCTCCGGGGCTGCTTTTGATGTCTTTGAGGAAGAGCCCATCGTGAACAGGGAACTGTTCGCGATGGAGAATGTCGTTCTCACCCCGCATATCGGCGGGGCAACACAGGAGCAGCGACGAAGCGGGCGAATGGCAGCTGCGGAGGAAGTCGCAAGATTCCTACGGGGCGAGAATTTGGAGAATGAGTTGTGAGAAAACTTCCGCGCATACTGCAGAAAGCCGTTCGTCTACCCGTCACGATATGAAAACCGCTATTCTTTCTCTTCTCGCCTTCTCCGCTTTTCTCTTCACCGGCTTCGCCGGTGATTCCCCGTTTGCAGGAACCTGGGAAACCAACTGGGGTGAACTCGTGATCAAAGAATCCGGAGAAAAACTGACCGGAAACTACAAAGGGAAATTCTCCGGCTCAATCGAGGGTGAGGTGAAAGATTCCAAATTTCACTTCACCTGGAAGCAGCCCAACGCAGAGTGGGGCTCCGGAGTGTTCACCGTTTCCGAAGACGGCAAAAAACTCACCGGAACCTGGGGCGGAGGAGAATCTGCTACCAACGGCGGACCGTGGACAGGGACCCGGAAGTAGAGCCATGATTCCGGGAGTGGTGCAGAGAAGACTGCTCGTAACGTCCCTCGTCACTCTATCTGCTGTCACCGCATTGTGGGCTGCTGCGGGATTGGTGGGGAGAGAGTTTTTCTATCCACTCCCCTCCCAATTGAAATGTAATTTTCTCGGTGGGGTTTTCTTTGTCTCTGTCGCAGGGTTCATCTGCGCAGCCCCTCCCCTCCTATGCTCGTTCCGATCGGCCGGTTGGAAAATCCGATCCTTTCTCGCCACCAACCTGACTGCTCTTGGCGCTGTCAGCTATTTTTGCGGAATCGCCTGGCTGTTCTGCGCCGGATGACCGCCCAAAAACCACTGGCAAAGCCCTGAAATCCGCGCCATATCAGGGACATGTCAGACTCCAGCTTTTTTGTCGTTTCCCGCGAACAACACGAGAAACTTGTCTCCGCCGCTTATCGCCACCGGGGCTATGAAGCCGACGAGGCCGATGCCGCAGCACGGATGTGTTCGGAGGCCTCGTGGCACGGCATTCGCACGCACAATGCCCTGAAGGCTCTCCACCTCGACGAACTTTTCGGTAGCGGCAACGGAGGCTGTGTCCCTGCCGCAAAAATCGAAAAACGGGAGTCACGCTTCCCCGCTGTCGAAAGCTGGAATGCGAACCGGAAACTCGGGCAGGCGGTCGCCTGCGAAGCGATGGAAACCTGCATCGCACTGGCGGAGAAATACGGCTCCGGAACGGTCGCAATCGACAACGCCTTTCACTATCTCTGGGGCGGCGGATACGTCATGGACGCGGCCAAGCGCGGCTACATTGCCTACACCAACTGCACTTCGACTCTCGCCGAGGTGGTCCCGTTCGGCGGAAAATTCCCCACCCTCGGAACCAATCCTCACAGTTGGGGATTCCCCACCATGAGCGCGGTCGGTTATCCGGTCGTGATCGACTGGGCCACCTCTGAAATTGCGATGGGCAAGGTCGAGCAGTACAAGCGCGAGAAGAAGAAACTCGAAGCACCCTTCGGCGTCGACGAAAACGGAAATGCCACCGATGATCCGTTCGCGGTGAAAGCGTTGCTCCCTTTCGGACGACACAAAGGCTACGGTCTCGGTCTATTGAACGAACTCTACGGCGGAGCGATCGGAGGGTCCCTTCCCACCCTGCGTGGACGGGCGGAACAGGCGGAGGGCACCGGTGAGAAGACAACCTCCGCTTTCTACTTCCAGGTAATTCATCCGGACGCTCTCCACGTGGACGATTTTTCCAACGGCCGGACGCAGGAGGAGAACATTGCAGCCGTCGTCACCGACGTGCTCGGACACGGCAATGAAAATTGCATGCTTCCCGGAACGATCGAAGCCAATAATGCCAAACTCAGCGTGGAGGCGAACGGACTTCTTTTCACGGAGGCGGAAATCAATGGTTTCCGCGAGCTTGCCGAAGAGTGCGGTGTCGATGCCGCGCCGTGGGCTACGGGTGATCTCCCCACCTTTTCATCCTGATTCTCTTTCTCTGACATGCTGAGCGCCGACCAGTTGATCGATCTCGAAGAGATCATCATGGAGGAACTGGAAAAAGTGCGTTCCGAGTCGGAGGAGAGTGGCGAAGAGCGGGAGGCAATCGCACCAGATGTCGCGATCGGCCGACTGTCCCGGCTCGATGCCATGCAGATGCAGGAGGTGGCCAAGGAAGCCGAGCGCAGAAGAGAAGAACGTATCTCTCTCCTCGAGTTCGCTCTGGAACAGCTCGACGAGGGAACCTATGGCCGCTGCACCCGCTGCGGCGAGGATATTGACTTTGAACGCCTCAAAGTTACCCCGGAAGCAACCATCTGCGCTCAATGCGCCTGAAATCCCCGCACCGCGTGGTGACGAACAGATGCCTGCTCCACCCAAACGAAAACGGGCTGCCCTTTCGAGCAGCCCGTGTCGGTAAAAAATATCTCTAATCGAGAAGGCTTCGTCAATCAGTAGCCGGGGCCGTAGTAGCCTCCGTGGTTGTGACGACGATTCTGTTGTGCGGATCCGGCTGCGGCACCGACGGCACCACCAATGGCACCACCGATCAGAGCACCTTCAGCGCGGTTTCCGCGTCCGCCGGCGAGAGCTCCGATACCGGCACCTGCTGCGGCACCTGTTGCTGCTCCCCGTTGAGTTGGAGTGCATCCAACGAAGCTGATACTGAGGGCGGCGAGAATAGCGAGAGGAAGTAGTTGTTTCATCACGGCAAAGTTCGCGTTACCGAAATAATTTATCAAGGCCTGATTTGAGACTTTTCAGAGGATCTTTTTTGCTTGATACCGGCTTGGCAACATGAGTGGGGGTCTCCTTTTCCAAGCCCGGAACCGGGCCGAAACCGACAAATTTTGATGACGAAGAAGCAGACGGTATCTTCCAGTCAAAGACACTCACTCCCGTGATTTTCTTTCCGCGGAAGCGGCGACCATCGCTCGCTCCGAACACGACGCCCCTGCCATCTTTCTCCAGCGTCCCGAGATAGATCATCACGTGCGAGATGGGCGGGTTTCGCTTTCCGGTATCATAGGTCCCCTCCCAGAAAACGAGGTCTCCGGGCTTCAGCTTGCGAAATACTTCATCGCTCGTTTTCTTCGCAGCTCGAGCGTCGGTAAGTGAGCTTTCTTTTTTCACCCAGTGATAGAAATCAAACGACGTTCTCGGAACCCCTTCGATACCGAGGGCCTGCAGAACATGCTGCACCGTTCCCGAGCAATCCATTCCCGCATTTTCCGGAGAATTGGAACCGAAGGTGTAGGTCAGACGACGCTTCGTCAGGGCAAGAGATCTTTCGATCAGGTTGCGAATCTCGACAGGCTGATCGGAATATTCAGACAAATCTTCCGGCTTGATCGAAGCAACCGCAGCGGGCTTCGCGAAGCTTGCGGAAGGGATCACGGAAACGAAAAGAATCGTGAGAATTCGGAGGAAGTTCACCACCCAAGCTTACACGATCAAATCAATCGGGCAACTGCTGCGACGCATTCGGAAAGCGCCCGCTTTTGCGCGCTGGCACCGGTCGCTTTTTTCGCTATGCTCGCAACATGGCATTCCGAATTTTCCGCAGCGCACAATCCATTTTCCTGGAAAGCACCGATTCTCCCGGCGTTTTTCGACACGTCGCAGAGGGCTTTTCCTTCAACGAACTGTTCACCAGCGTCGACCCACAGAGCTACGTGGCAGCGGTCTATGAATCGGCGTCCGATGGCGAGTCGTTCGACCCGTCGATTCCGTATCAGCCGCCGATTGGAGATCAGGAAGTCTGGGCGGCGGGAGTAACCTACTTTCGCAGTCGCACTGCACGAATGGAGGAAGCGGAGTCTGCCGGCGGGGATGTTTTCTACGACAAAGTCTACGACGCCGACCGCCCCGAGTTGTTCTTTAAAGCGACTGCCCCGCGTACCCGCGGTCACCGCGACAAGGTGGCTATCCGTGATGACTCCTCCTGGGATGTTCCGGAACCGGAACTGACCCTGTTGTTATAGAATTTGTTGGCCCGAATAGTCGGACT
>JAKSBG010000377.1 GCA_022361255.1 Verrucomicrobiales bacterium | reverse complement strand
GAAAGATCGCTGCTGTTTTTCAGCAACAGCAGCGTATCTGAAACATGGTCATTCGGTTTTCCGCCCCAGACATAACCATCGTCCGCACCGGGGGCCGAGGTGGTAAGCGTTCTCCAGGCGGGACCGCGACTCGCGGGGCGCCACGCGGAAAACCAGGTTCCTTCCTCAATTTCGGGCAGCGCATCGCCGAGCTGGTCACCCGCGACGAAATTTTGCTGGCCGGTTTTCAATTCGACACTCTTGTCTGATCCGGGAAGCTTCACTTCAACGAGGCCGTCAAATACCTGGGTCTTCGTTGCGCCCGACCCCCGGTCAACATTAACGACAAAACTGGTGCCATGATCGATGACTTCAGCAGTTGGTGTTTCGATGCGAAACCCCTGTGCCGGTTCGCTTACTTCGGCAACGGCGGTTCCGCTGTGAAGAATGCAGTTCATGTCATCAATTAACTCAAGCACGGCAGGTGCTTCGAGAACAACTTCCGCTCCGGAGTCGAAGGCGATCGTCGCAAGACCACGGGTGAGTTTCAGCGTTCCAGACGGCAGGCGAACGCCCTCGGACGTAGGCAGATCACCGCTCTCCCACCGCGCTGATTCAGTCTTCTGCATGGATGCAAAAGTCTCCGTGTCGCTTGTCGAGCGACTCTGGAGAAGAACGAGTGCGAGAAGAGAAATGATGGCTCCCGCCACGCAGGCCTGCCATAGCGTCGGCAGCCGCCGGGGTTGAAAATCTGAAAGCGCTCCGATGTTCTGAGCCATCTCCGCACCGGACGGGTCGGAAACCTGCCGCCAGTGAAGTGCAGCATGATCGTGGGTGAAATCGACGAAAATGCGGCGCGCTTCCGGATTGGCATCGAGGAGAGCCTCAAGATCGGCAAGCTGCTCTTCACTGAGGGAGCGTTCGAGATAGCCATGAGCCAGCTCAAGCAGTTCGTCGCGTTCGGTTTCAGTCATGATGGAGAAAGGGGACGGGAAAGTTCTTTTTCGACGCAGTCGTAAAGATTTTTGCGTAGGCGCGAAAGCAGCCGGTAAACGGCTCCTTCGGTGCGTTCGGTTCGGTGGGAGATGCGCTCGATGGAAGACTCGTCCCGATAGCGCATCTCAAGAATGTCGCGGTGGTCCTCCGGGAGCTTTTCGACGCAGCATTCGAGCGCCTTTTCCCGCCTGATCCAGCGGTCTTCCTTCATTGCGCTTTCGGTTTCCTCGCAGAGGATTTCGAGCATGCGGTCGCTCAGGGTCGCGGCGGCAACACGCTTTGATTTTCGCCGGTAGGCGAGGATCTGGTAGAAGAGAATCTTTCGCGCCCAGGCGGCAAAATTCGTCCCCAGTTCAAACTGATGAAACTGCCTCCACATCACGATTTTTCCCTCCTGCAGAATATCCTGTGCGTCCTGTGGGCAGGCGATCAGGCCGGTAACATAGATGGCAAGCCGGCGCTCGTGCTCCCCCAGCAGGCGGAGAAAAGCCTCGGTGCGTTCATCGTCTGTCGTTTCGTCCGGCATCAATTGCGTCATCTGAATAAGGAGGGAAATGGGGGATTTGGACAGGGAAAACCATATCAACGATTCTTTTTTCCGGGAAATGCCCCACCAGCCTCCGCTGTTTCCGGGTTTTCCGTGGTCAAAACGATGCGCTGTATGCCGTTCGCTTTACCCCCCATAGCACCATCGCGGTATGTTAAGAGTGTCCAAATTCGGGCATTCTTGACTGTTTCAGGTAAAGCAATCGCTACTTTACGCCCCCGTGTCATGCCCCGTTCGATCTTTATTCCGGCATTTTGCCTCCTCGTCTTCGCCATCCCGAACGCGCCGGCGACAGAGGAAATCGCGAAGGGCTACGCGTTTTTTGAGAACGAGGTTCGCCCTATTCTCGTTTCCAGCTGCCTCGACTGCCACTCCGAGGAAGCAGGAAAACGAAAGGGAGGTCTCTGGCTCGACCGGAAAGCCGGCTGGATGATCGGGGGCGACGCCGGACCCACGATTGTCCCGGGCGATGTCGACGGCAGTCTTTTCATTCACTCGATCCGCTACTCGGACGAGGACCTGCAGATGCCTCCGAAGTCCCGTCTCAAGCCGGAAGAAATCGCGACACTGGAAAAATGGATTGCGATGGGAGCGCCTGACCCCCGCAATGAGGAAATGGCCGGTGCGGTGCGGGATGCCGAAATCGACTACGAAGCCGAGCGCAAAGGCTGGGCCTACCGCCCCTTAGTCCGCCCCGATATTCCGAAAATCCCGCAATCGATAGGGGCGAAAAGTGATGTGGACTCATTTATTTTCAGTGGATTAGAGAAAAACGGAATCTCAGCCGCTGCGGCGGCGATGCCGGAGCGACTCATTCGGCGCCTCTACTATGACCTGACCGGCCTTCCTCCCACCCGGGAAGAAGTCGCTGCGTTTGTCTCTGATCCCTCCGACGCCGCCTATGCAAAACTTGTTGATGATCTTCTCACCCGTCCCGGATTCGGGGAGAAATGGGGCCGTCACTGGCTCGATGTTGCGCGTTATGCGGATTCAAACGGTGGAGACCGCAACTTCACCTACTACCAGGCATGGCGGTATCGGAACTGGGTCATCGACGCTTTCTACCGCGACCTTTCCTACTACGATTTTGTTCGCGCGCAGATTGCAGGTGACCTGTTACCGTGGGAAACCGATCAGCAACGCGCCGACCAGCTTGTCGCTTCCACTTTTCTCGCTCTGGGCCCGAAAATGCTGACGGAGCGCGACAAGGAAAAGCTCTGGCTCGACACCGCAGATGAACAGGTCGACACCGTCGGGCGCGCCTTTCTCGGCCTCACTCTCGGCTGCGCCCGTTGTCACGACCACAAATTTGATCCGGTGTCGCAGGAGGACTACTACGCGGTCGCCGGGATTTTCCGCTCTACCGAAGTGGTGACAGGTACCCGCAACGGCTGCGTCAATGTTGCCTCCTGGATCGAACGACCTCTGCCTGTCGGCGGAGAGGAAGGGGAGATTCTCAAAAAGAAAGTCGAGCGACTCGAGCTCGCGATGCGCCTGACCGTGGAGAAAAGCTTCATGAAAAAGGCCGGAGGCAAAATGGCGCTCGGCGACCTTCCTCTTGCCGGAGTGATTTACGACAACGACGATGCGGAGCTGGTGGGGGAATGGACCGAGTCGACTTTTTCCTCCAACCGTTTCGGTGCAAACTACGTTCACGACGATCAGAAGAACAAAGGCAAAAACAAGATCATCTTTCGCGGCAGTCTGCCGGAGAGCGGCACCTACGAGATTCGCTTTGCCTACAACGCATCGGGAAATCGAGCGGCGAACCTTCCTCTTACCGTCATCGCGCAGGACGGAAAGCATAAAGTCACGCTCGACCAGACTAAGGCACCCGGCATCGGAGGCCTGTTCCAGCCGGTCGGTCGCTTCACGTTTGAGAAAGGCGGCGACTGCGAAGTCATTGTCGAAACGCACGGGACCGAAGGCCGTTATGTTATCGTCGATGCGTTGCAGTTTATCGCCGTGAAAGACATTCCCCGCGAAGCGAAAGCCATCGCTGCCGTCGCCGAATCCGACGTGGACCCATTGCTCCGCATGAGCGAGGGCGATCTGAAAAAAGAACTCAACAAACTCATCGAAGACCTCAAGGACGAGGAAGTCGCGATGGCTCCCCGCGATGCCGCGGAGCCGGATGACATTCACCTCCGTGTCCGCGGGGAGGTCGGTCAGCTTGGAAAGCGGGTCGAACGCGGGTTTCTCAAAGTGCTCCCAACCGGTAGTTCGGCAGAGATTTCAGAGAAAGAGAGCGGAAGACGTGAACTGGCGGAATGGTTGGTGTCAGAGGAAAATGCCCTGCTTGACCGGGTCATCGTGAACCGCATCTGGCAGCACCTCTTCGGACGGGGCATCGTCGCCAGCGTCGATAACTTCGGAAAACTCGGCACGCCTCCGACCCATCCGGAGTTGCTTGACTATCTCGCAATAGAATTCCGGGAGAGCGGGGGATCGATCAAATCTCTCGTCCGCAAACTCGTGCTGAGCCGGACCTACCGGCTTTCCAGCACTGCCGGTGAAGCGCTTGCCAAAGCCGATCCGGAAAACCGCTGGTTCAGTCGACAGAATCGACGCCGTCTCACCGCAGAGGAGATTCGCGACAGCGTGCTTTTCTTTTCCGGTCAGCTCGACCGCGAACCCGGAACCGCGACAGCAACGCCTCACGGCGTGGATCTCGATAAGCCCTTTTCTTTCGCCAAAGACAAAAAGCGCACCGTCTATCTTCCCGTCGCACGCAATAATCCTGCGACCGAGCTGGCCGTGTTTGATGCCGCGAATCCCGACCTGGTCTCAGGGAAGCGCGCCCAGACCACCGTTCCGACTCAGGCTCTCTATCTGCTCAACAGCGACTTTTTACACGATCAATCCGCCGTTCTCGGCCAGCTCGCGGCGGAGGGGGCCTCCCAACCCGGCGGAGAGATCGACTGGCTCTATCTGACCCTGTTCGGTCGGGAACCCAACCCTGTTGAATCACAGAGTGCACAGGGTTTGGTCGCCGATCTCAGCGGCGGATCCGAAGATCCGGCCGAACGCGCCATTGCCGTGGGGCACCTCGCTCACGTGCTGCTGGCTTCATCTGAATTTTTGTATCTAGATTGAGCAAAAGACTACGAATGGAAAAGACTCAAACGCAGATGAACTCGAATCGGTCAGCCTCGATTCGCGGTTTCTTGTGTCCCATTCTCAAAGCAAAGCGCATTCGGTTTTTATCCTAACATTTCCCCACCATGACTTCCTGCAATCGCTACGACGCCCCCGCGCCCACCCGTCGCCGCTTTCTCGAATCTGCTGCCTGTGGTTTCGGTTCCGTCGCTCTCGCCGGCCTCGCAAACGCTGCCGGGGAGATCGGAGGAACGGCGAACCGGTTCCATCACGCTCCGCGGGCGAAACGGGTCATCTTTCTTTTCATGCACGGAGGCCCGTCGCAGGTAGACACCTTTGACTACAAGCCGGAATTGCAAAAGCGCGATGGGCAGCGTCTGCCGTTCGCACCCGCCAAAAACCTCGACCCTACTTCGACGAGTCAAGCTAAACTGCTCGGTTCGCCCTGGCAGTTTTCGCAACACGGGCAGTCCGGATTGTGGGTCAGTGAGTTGTTTCCCGAGGTTGCCAAGCATGCCGACGATCTTTGTGTGGTTCGTTCCGTCCAGAGCAAGGGACAGTCCCACGGGCAGGCTGTCTGCATGCTCCATACCGGAACCGACAATTTCGTGCGTCCATCGGTCGGAGCCTGGGTAAACTACGGTCTCGGGCGTGATAATCAGGATCTGCCGGGCTTTGTCAGCATCAGTCCGTCGGCTTCGCATGGGGGGCCCCGCAACTACGGCCCTGCCTTTCTTCCGGCAGCGAATCAGGCCACGACGATCGGAGCGAACGGCAAACTCAGCGAGGAGGCGAGCTTTGACTTTCTCCGGCCCCGGTCGAAAGCGGCCATTCAGGAGCGGAAGTTGCAGTTTCTCCGCGAACGAAATCGCGAGCACTTCGAGCGGACCCAATACGCTCCCGCCGAGGGCATGATCAAATCCATGGAAATGGCCTACCGCATGCAGGCGTCGGCACCCCCTGTCATTGATACCAAAGACGAGCCGGAACACATCCGCGAGCTCTACGGAATCGGGGAGGAAAAGACCGACAACTACGGGCGGCAGTGCCTTCTCGCGCGTCGATTCGCCGAAGCTGGAGTCCGCTACATTCAGGTTTCAACGCCGAATGTCTGGGACCAGCACGGAAATTTGAAAGCGGGACATGAAAAAAACTCCCTCGCCGTCGATAAACCCATCGCCGGCTTACTGACCGATTTGAAACAGCGCGGTATGCTCGAAGACACCCTTGTTGTCTGGAGCGGGGAATTCGGGCGCACGCCGATTGTGCAGGGCAAAAACGGTCGCGATCACAATCCGCAGGGCTTTACCGTCTGGATGGCGGGCGGGGGAGTGAAAGGTGGTTTCACCTACGGCGAGACCGACGAGTTCGGCTACTACGCAGTAAAAGATAAGGTCCACATGCACGATCTCCACGCGACCATGCTGCATTTGTTAGGGCTCGACCATGAGCGCCTGACCTACCGCTATGCCGGCCGCGACTTCCGCCTGACGGATGTGTATGGCGAAGTGGTGGACGGGATTTTTGCGTGAATGACTCCTCCGGGCGTCTCGATCAATCTCTGCAGACTACAGCTTTCATTTCTCAACTTTTCGTTGGGAGCAAGCCCGGCGGCTTCTCCGGTGCCGCCTGTGTTTTCGCAGGATCAACCCCGGCTTTTCGTAAAAGACCGTCGATAGGCACATACCTGGGCAGGTTGTAGCTCATGCAATGGAGTTGTCCCTCGCCGGTGACGAGGGCAT
>JAKSBG010000359.1 GCA_022361255.1 Verrucomicrobiales bacterium | reverse complement strand
TTATCCATGAAATACTCACCCATCGCGGCACCCGCATACGGAGCGAGATACTGATTCGTTGCGGAATCGGATGCAGTAGCAGAAACGATAGTGGTGTATTCCATTGCCCCCTCGGCTTCGAGAGTCGCAATCGTCCGCGCAACGTTTGCCTGCTTCTGACCGATCACAACGTAGATACAGTGCAATGGCTTGTGATCCTTGAGCTTTCCTTCCTCAGCCGCCTTGTTCTGGCGGGCCTGGGAAATGATCGTATCAATCGCAACAGTTGTCTTACCGGTGGAACGGTCACCGATGATCAACTCACGCTGTCCGCGACCAATCGGGATCATCGCATCAATCGCCATAATACCGGTCTGAACCGGGACGCTCACGGACTGTCGAGGAATGATGCCGGGTGCGATTTTCTCCACTGGATACGTCTCACTGGATTCAATCTCCCCTTTTCCATCGAGAGGCTGACCGAGCGCATTGACGACACGACCGAGAAGACCTTCACCGACTGGCACAGAGAGGAGGCGACCCGTTGACTTCACCTCATCCCCTTCTTTCACGTGAAGCCCCTCACCGAGAAGAATACAACCCACTTCGGTTTCCTCAAGGTTAAGAGCAAGACCGTAGAGCCCGCCGGGGAATTCGATCATCTCGTTCAGCATCACATCGCTGAGACCCTCTACTTTGGCGACACCGTCACCGATCTCACGGACGATACCCACGTTGGATTTCGACACAGAGGTCTTGAGAGATGCGATTTCTGATTCCAGTTCCTGGAGAATATTACTCATGACAGTTTGTCAGGTGATTCGTTACACTCGGTTGGTTTCTAAAATAATTACTACGCAAATTTGTCATTCAAACGCTCGAGGCGGTTTTTGACACTTCCGTCCCAGACATCGCTGCCGACACGAATCCGCATTCCACCGATCAGATCGGGATTCACGGAAAAACTGGCTTCAACTTGATCGCCGTAGCGCTTCTTCAAGTCTGCAACGACACCATCTTTCGTTCCGGCATCTAGTTCTGCAGCACTTTCCACAACTGCACTGTTCTTCTCGATTTCGAGTCGAATCAGCTTCCAGTATGCCTGAATCAAATTGAGATATCCCCGAGGCTTTTCATCAGCCAGCTTCGCTACCACTTTCCGGAATGCCTCGACATCAACTTTCCCGTCGACCACCGTCGCGGAGAAAATCTTTTTCGCGATTCGCGCTGCTTCTTTTCCGGATTTCATAGGGAAGCGGGGAGACTACGTGTTAGAGCGAGACCTGCCCGGCCGTTTCCTGGTTGATTCGAGTTTGGTCTTCGTCGTCAAGCACCTTGCCGGTAACTTTCGAAGTCGCGTCGATAACAAGACGACCAAAATCTTTCTTCAGCTCGCTCATGGCGGACTCGTGCTCGACCCGGGAAGCCTCCCGCGCCTTCTCGATAATGGCCTGAGCCTCCTTGATGGCTTCCTGAGTTTTCTGACCGCGCACCGCTTCCGCACTGTCACGAGCCTCGGCAATCATGCGCTCGGCGTCTTTATTTGCTTCATCAAGCATCGCCTGAACCTTTTCTTCCGCCTTGGCGAGCTCGGCCTCAATTTTCTTAACGTTCTGCTCCCCCTCTTCGATCCGCTTGCGACGCGCCTCCAGCATGGCAAGAACCGGCCCGAATGCGAACTTGGCCAAAATAAAATAGACGACCAAAACGATAATGATCTGGGCGATAAACTTCGGCCAGTCAAAGCCGAACTGTTCTAAAATACCTTGAACAACTTCCATGCTGCGGAGTCAGTCTGAGTTTCGTAAAGAGGCGCGTATCAAATTGTGAGGTTTTGGAAAGTGGGCCACGGAAGCGAACTACCGCGACCCACCAAAACCAAACCGGGGCATTAGCCACGGAATGCCATGATGAGGGCGTAAATCGCAATAGCCTCAGCGAGCGCCATTCCGATAATCGCGATGGTCAGAATGTTACCGAACGCACCGGGGTTACGACCCACAGCCTGTGCAGCAGCCATTCCGATCAGACCAATACCAATACCGGCACCAGCACCCGCAATCGCAAGAGCAAAGTTCCCGTTAAAAGTGGAGGCCCCATCAGCTGCAGCAGGAGCCGCAGCGGCAAGAGTTGTCAAAACATCAATCATGATACTTGTTCTATTTTACTGTTTCTTCGCCACCGCCCACTGTTTGCCTATGGTCACAGTGACAAAATTCGATTCGATCAATGATCCTCCCCTTCGTGAGTGGTGGACAATTTGATATATACTGCACAAAGCAGCGTGAAAACGGTTGCCTGGAGCGCCCCGACGAGGATCTCCATGAAATAGAAAGGGATCGGGAAAATCACGGAGGATAGAAAAGCGGCAAACCCGCTTAGACCGAAGATATCTTTACCAAGACCACCCATCACCGAGAGAAGACTCTCACCGGCAAAGACATTACCGAACAAACGGAGCGAAAGGGAAACCGGGCGGAATGCAATCGAGATCACCTCGATCAATCCGACAAAAATGAAGATCGGCATCAGCGCATACTTCAAAGCTCCCACCAGCCCTCCCTTAGGGCCAAAAATATGAACAAGAGATCCCCACACACCCAGTTCGCGAACAGAGATCCAGAACCAGACCACCATGAAGACCAGCGCAAGAGCCAGGGTCATATTCAAGTCAGCGGTAGCGGGACGAAGAAGAGGAGTGCTTACCGCATCAACCGTCAAAGCAGCTTTCCCCGGACCCCACCCAACCGTTCCGACTCCGGGAATCAACCCGAACCAGTTCGCCGTGATCACAAAAATAAAAATCGTAGCCAGGAGAGGAAACGCCTTCGGAGCAACGTGCTTTCCGACGATCCCCTCAACCTGCCCGTAGAGAAACTCAATTACCAGCTCTACAAAATTTTGCTTCTTTCCCGGAATCGTCTCCATCCGCTTCGTCGCCATGCGGGTAAAAAGAAGAACCGCAACCGTGACGATGATTGCCACCAGGATCGAGTTGGTGAACCAACCCAGATCAGGAAGTCCGGGCGCCGCAATTCCACCCGCTGCGAGTAGCGGGCTCATCGAGTCGAGAGCGAGAATGGGCAGGTTGAAATCCATTTGGATCAGCGAGTATCAAAGGCAGCCAGCACAGGGGGTTTTGGCGTAACAGGCCTTCGTTCTGGGCGCACCCTAAACAAAGGCTTCAGACTCGCAACACGATTTTGTGAAAAATTTCACAAAGTCTGTGTCGGGATCGTCAAATATGACAAAATCGCGCGAATTGTGGGGTTTTTCGGAGTGACTAGATCGTAACGCAACAAGAAATAAATACCGGTCGAGGCCAACAGCGAAGACGAGGGGGATGCCTATGCCGAATACCACGACCGGCCCGCTCCCCTTGATGGGCCAGTTTCGACCGCCGGAAAATCGCCCTCCCCTTACTTCAGAAAAGGCGTAATGAGATCAAGCAAGGGCTTTCCCTGCTCAAGCAATCCGCCCGGCGAAGTTTCATCCCCCTCTCCCGGCTGCAAAAATTTCTGTGCTTCCTTCAACACTCCGGCGGGGAGACCTTTCAGAAGTTCCTCACCTGCCGCAGCGATCAATCTCGCGGACAGGTCCTCCTTCGGCTCATTGACGGTTCCGTTCAGGACCATTGGCGTCCACAGGAAGCCCTCCCGCTGCTCGGTGAAGACCTGCCGTTCCGCCCCGGGGATCCACCGGAGGGTTCCCGGCGCCACGCCGACCTGAAATTGACCGAGAATCTTTTCCCCTTCGATCACCATGTTGCCCTCAACCCGCACCAGCCCGTCTGACTGCAGGACAATGTTATCCCAATTTGTTTTCGCCCCCACCTTCGTGAAGTCAGCCTTCGCCTCGCTGAATACGAGATGCTTGAACTGATGG
>JAKSBG010000042.1 GCA_022361255.1 Verrucomicrobiales bacterium | reverse complement strand
TTTGCCCATAAACCCACTGAAAATTGTGGATTTCGTTTCACCAAGTCGATAAAGTCACTGAAGTGTGTGGATATAAAAGGGAACAGAAACACACTGAATATTGTGATGTTCCCTCTGTTCGGCTATGAAATGTAAGATCGGGAAAGGTCGCTACGCCGATGTGGTTTGGGACAACGCCAGCAAATGGATCGGTGAAGTTACCGAGAGCAACGCTGCAGAACTCGCATTAAATCCAACCCAGCATTTCGAGACCTTGAAGAATATTCTTCCAGGGGACTGGCAGGACGCGAACGTCGAAGGCAAGTTTCTTTCCGCTCTAGGTTTCTCACTCGCACGAGCGATCGCTTTGACTTCAGATTGGCGATTTGAGTTTGTTCTCTTTGAGGAGAGCAACTTCCGTTTAGACGATGGAGTGTGGTCCATTGTGAGCGAAGACTGTGGAACGCTCATATTTCCCATCGGAATTCTTTATCGAGATTACTACAAGAAGTCCTGTTTCTCGGGCCTGTATGCTGAAGCAATTTACTCTGGCCGGTCCCCGCAAAATCCTCCAAACTCGTTCACTGAGTGGGAGATCAAACACGCAGCCGAACAAGGCGGTGGTGGACAAGCGGCTACTCGCTCCGAGTCGACATGACCCTCTTTACTACAACACTTAACCCTGTCTCGGAGGTGCGCTCTCAGTAGCCGCTGCCACACCTCGGACGTTCGCTGAAGAAAATGGGCCACAAGTGGACATGGAGGGAACTCCAAGAGAAGCAAGATCAACGGATTCATGCCTCGTTCGGTGATTCCGCAACGGACAGTTGGCCATCGATTCGCAAGCTCATCAGCGAGGCGGACGATATTACCCCCGGAACAAAGACTATCTGGGAAGGGCCAGGACGGGCGGGGACTCTTCCGATTTCCTACCAGGCCGGCACTGAGTTCATTCGCCGATATGAGGATGATGCAAAAGCGATTTTGGCGGAAGCGGCAGGTGAGGATGATGCTGTTGTGGCCGGACACGCCCTCATGGGACTAGATTGGTGTGATAGCCCACTCCTTGCTGACGCAGCTGCTCGTTGCGGTAATCGAACTGAAACAGTGCATTCCATTTACGGCAGCTTCGGTTGGGAGGGCACACTTGCCGAATACGCTGAGCGCCTCACCAACGAAAGCAGCGAACAAGACGGTGGTGGACAAGCGGCTACTCGCTCTGAGTCGACATGACCCTCTGTACTCCAACACTTAACCCTGTTTCGAGGTGGCGCTCCCAGTAGCCGCTGCCACACCTCGGACGTTCGCATGAAGAAGCCTAACAGAGAAAACATGTTTTTGCTTCTCTTGCATGATCTCAAAGAAGGCTTTATCGAAAAAGTTCGTGAGGCAGGCGGATGTTTGTTCAAAGCCCTTTTCGTAATGGTATATTTTTTCACCATACCCGTCGGATGTAGCATGATGTTCGGAGGTGGAGTGAAGATGCCCGGTAAATACGGAGGACAGCAAGTATACTCAGGTGGAGAGCCGGCTCCCATAACTGGGCTTATTTTAATTTCCATCGGCCTCTTCGCTTGGATCGGGTTGCCTCGCCTTCTGAATCGCGAGGACTCAGACAAAGATGAGAAGTAATCCTTTCCCGAAGAACTCCCAAAATGCGAACAAGGCGACGCTGACCAACCCGAAAAACGTTGCGTGTCGATTGACTTCTGTGATTCGCTTTCTTACCCTGCTTCGTTGACCTCGCCCTCTTTTTCGGGTGGCAGGTCTCAGACGTTGATATGGCTGTGTGTTTGTCAAAGGGCAAAAGTATAATCTTCCGTTGGGTGGCCAACGGTGCGCCAGCTTTTCGAAGAAGCTGTAGGGGATGTAGAGAGATACACGCAGGGTGAGCGGCTTCCCGCAGATAGTGTATGCTGATATTCGTGGACTTACCGTTCCAGA
>JAKSBG010000043.1 GCA_022361255.1 Verrucomicrobiales bacterium | reverse complement strand
CCGCTGAAGCGATTCACGGAAACCGTTCCCAACCTCAGAGAGAAAAAACACTGGACCGGTTCCGCAAAGGCGCATTGCCCATTCTCGTGGCAACCGACGTTGCGGCACGGGGTGTCGATGTGAAAGGCGTAACCCTCGTCATCAACTTCGACCTTCCGAACGAAGCCGAGGCATACGTGCACCGGATCGGTAGAACCGGCCGGGCTGAAGCGAGCGGAAATGCTGTGTCCTACTGCTCTCCGGAAGAACATGAGTTTTTCATCGACATTGAAAAGCTCATCAAACAATCCGTCCCGGTTGATTCAGACCACCCTGCTCATCTCGCGGAGCTCGCCGATCTGCATGCCCGCGGCAAAAAATCAAAACTGTCCACGCGGGACAACGGACAGAAAAACAGACAGAGAAATGACGGTAACCGTGGCGGTGGAAATCAGCGTCGCAGCGGGAGCCGCAGAAAGAATCAAAGTAACCGTTCATCGGACAGGGGCGACGAAAACTCCCGTACCGATCGTCCCGCGCGACGAAGAAGAAGGCGTCGTAATCGCGGTCCACGCAACGAAAATTGATTCCCGGAAGCCCGAAGGACGATTCTTCGGTTAGCCAATCAGTTGCTGCCCGACAAGGCCGAAAAGAAAACCCAGAACCGCCCCAAGTGCCGGTGCATTTCGCTTTTCCAGTTTCGCCTGCGGAGCCAGATCCTGAAATGTGAGATAAAGAATTCCGCTTGCCGCGAAAAGCATGATAAACCCGATCACTGCCGGATAGGAAGAGAGCCACTCATGTCCGGCAAAACCCGCAACAGGGCCGAGCGGCACGAGAAGAAAAAACACCCCAGTTATTTTTGTCCGGCTCCAGGAGTTGTCGCCGTCCGCCATCTCGCGGTAGGCATTGAATCCTTCGGGCAGATTCTGCAGAGTAATCAATACAGCCAGTAGCAATCCCGCTTCCCCTCCCCCGGCAAAAGCAGCCCCCAGCGCAATCGCTTCCGGAACGAAATCAGAAAGCATGGCGGCGAGCTGAGACATGGCTCCTTTCGATCGCTCCAGCAAATATTCGATCCCGTAGAAAACGGCTCCTCCCGCCAGAAAAGCAGCGATAACACCGGATAAGGACAGCTCTTTCACACCCTCCGGAACGAGCACGAGAGCGACTGCCGAGATCAAGATGCCTCCGCCGAAGGCAATCACAGAATGCCGAAACTCTTCCTCAAGCCACTGCGGCTTGATCTGCTCTATCCGGGCCAGAAGAGCACCAACAGGTATCGCCAACCCTGCCATCGTCGTGAGAAGAAGAGTTTGCTGAAGTGATGACATGGAACAGTATCGGAATCTCTCAAGCCGAAGGACATGGATCGGAAATCTGAAAAGGAAATCAAACTTCCTCCCGCTGAGCAATCAAAAACCAAATCGTTGTCGGAGTAATCAATGTTTGTTAGGGTTGCGGAGCGTCCCCGGAATAACCGGCCATGGCAAAATGTCAACGGGATAGGAAATTTCTCTGAGAAGCGTACTTTCTTCAGATTTTCCAGCACTCAACCACCCTGACGGATGAAAAACCCAGGAGCGAAACAGAAAGGCGACGTCAAAGATACAAAAGTCGCCAAAGTCAGAGTCGGATACGACGGGCGCGTCCACAAATGGTTTCGCGGCCCGCTGGCGGTGGAGAGATTCAAAAATGAACGTCGCGTTCTGGAATACCTCGAGGCAAAAGGATGCCCATTTGTCCCGCGCGTGTTGGACTCGGACGAAAGTGAGCTCTATCTGGTAACCAGCAATTGCGGCGCGAGAGCAAGTCGACTCAGCCAAAAGAAGATTGAGGACCTCTTTCGCTCCCTCGAAGAATTCGGCGTCCGCCACAACGATCAGGCGGATCGAAATATTACCTACGATAATCGCAAAGGATGCTTCTGTGTCATCGACTTTGAATTTTCCACTATTCTGGAATCCGGTGAAGGACTGACGGTTGCTCAGGCAGATGAGGAATCCAGAAGGCTGAAAGAGCTGGAACGGGAACAGCGAATTTCGTAGAGGAAGGATCATCATATGGCAGAAAAAATCACCTCTCTACCCAACCGGCAGCCCGCGACCAGCCTCTCATGGTCGGCAACTACTGACGTAGGTCGTTTCCGCAAGAACAATGAAGACGCTTTCCTTGCTCTGAAAATGGATCACCGGGAAGTTCTACGGCTCGGCAAATATGGAAACGCGTCCTTCGCCGATGGTGATTACATTTTCGCGGTCAGTGACGGAATGGGAGGCCACAATGCAGGAGAATTTGCGAGCCGTATCGCAGTGGAAAAAATCACAGAATTGCTGCCAAGAGCATTCCGCCTCGAGGCCCAGGGAATGAGAGCCGGGGCCACTGATCTACTCGATGAGTTGATTCATGAGATCAATCGTGAGATTCAGAAACTGGGCCAGGCCTACAGCGAACTGGAAGGTATGGGAGCCACCTTGAGTCTTTGCTGGATTTCCCCGGGGTGGATGCATTTCTGCCACGTTGGAGACAGCCGGATTTACCTTTTACCGGAATCAGGAGGCATCGAACAGATCACAGAAGATCACACCCACGTAGGATGGCTTCTGCGAAACGGGAAAATCACCCCCGCCCAGGCCCGCTTTCATCCGTCCCGCAATCGCTTGAGTCAGTCGCTCAATGCCCTGCCCCGCACGATTACCCCTCATATCGGGGCGGTGGGTTGCGACACCGGTGACCGTTTCGTAATTTGCTCCGACGGATTGAACGAAGGCCTCTCTGACATCAATATCGAATCCTATCTGAGAACGCCCCCCGAAAAATACGCTGAACTTTCCGGAGCAGAAACAGTCGTAGCGGAGAGCGTCGAAAATTCAGGCAAGGACAACACTACTGCAGTGGTAATTGAATTGAAGTGATGCACGTGAAGCAGCTACGAACCTGCCCACTTTTCACGAAAGCGTGAAAATCAACTGCCGCATACTTGACCGGAACCCAATGCCATGACTGAATAAAACGATGGACAGGGCCGACTTTCAGTTTCTGGAAAAATCCGACAAAGGGGTTCCCCGGGAGAACCTGCCCGAAGATTGGGCAGCTTCGGTATTGCGTCGCGGCAAACAGTTTCGCGCGAGTGTAAAGCGTCACTGGAAATGGCTTCGTTGGGCCAGCCTGATTTCACTTCTAATCGCAATCAGTCTCGGTGCGCTGTTACCTCTTCTATCAACCGAAGGTACGGTCCCTCCGTTGAACTTGTTTCAGCCTCATTTTGAGAGCAGCCCGTTTTCAACGAAATGATTCGTTTGCGATCATTGCTTTGGTGCCTGGGAACCATTTGTATGGCGGCAATTGTTTCCTTCTTTGTCGCAAGAGAAGCATCCCGTGAACATGAGCATTCGGGACACCGCGAAGAATCGGAAACCACTTTTCACGACTGGCTTCACGAAAATCTGGAGATTACTCCTGAACAGGAGAAACTCCTTTTCCCTTTCGAACTGAACTACGAAAAGGACAGAGAGCGAATACGGAAAAACATGGAATCAGCCGGTCTGACCCTTGCAGACGCCATTAGGAACTTCGACGCAGACTCCGCCGAAGTCGCGCAGGCGAGGGAAAGGCTGACCTCTCTTCAGGGGGAGCTGCAACAGGCAACCCTCGATCATTTCTTTGCGATGAAGCAACACCTTTCAGAGGAACAGGGGGAGAAACTGCTCCGCTGGACACACGATAGTATCATTCATGGACATCACAATTGAGAGCCTTGAATTCGGGACTACATCCCGTCAGTCAAGAAGAGCAAAATCGATTTCGGAAGCCCTTGAAGATAGATGGGTTGTCGCAGCATCCAATGGCGATGACAGCGCTTTTTCGCGCCTCGTAGAACTGCATCAGGATCAGGTATTTCAGTTCTGCTGTCGCTGGCTGCAAAATAATGAAGATGCCAGGGAAGCCGCGCAGGATACATTTGTGCGGGCTTACGAAGCCATTCCGCGCTATCGCAAACAGGGAAAATTTACAACGTGGCTCTACCGGATTGCTCTGAACTTGTGCCGGGATCACATCCGCTCCAAAAAATCGAAGCAGCAAAAGGTCACTCTTTCTCTCGATAACAAATTCGATTCCCCGGTATGCCCCCTGGCACAACCGGACGAAAACGCTGCGCAGCTGGACCAGCGGGAACGCTTACAGTCAGCCGTATTGAAACTCCCTGAAAAACTGCAAGCCGCTGTCATTCTCTATGCCTATGAGGGCCTCAGTCAGGACGAATGTGCCGAAATTCTGAACTGCTCCACCCGGGCAGTCGAAGGGAGACTCTATCGCGCCAGGACCCTCCTCAAGGAGGAAACCAAAGGCTGACAGCCCGTTTTTTCATTTTTTGTGGGGTCGACGGATACGTTTCGTTTCATATCTATGGCGGGAATTCGATCCCGCCAGACCGCTATGAAACGACACTCCATTTGCATCGCCCTGTTATTTGCATTTCCACTCTCGATCTTCGCTCAGGACGGGGAAACAACCTCGCCGGTGATCCTCGACGACGAAGCCCCGGAAGCCTTTCTACCGGAAGACGAAGTCAGTTCGCTTGACGTCACCGTCGTGACAGCGACGCCTACCGCAGTCAGCCCCAACCGCGCTTCGCGCTCCGTAACCGGCGTTTCAGCACCGACAGTTACCAATTTTGTCGCTGAAGTGGCTCCGGGAAAACCCGAAAACCTCATCTCCATCGCACCAAGTGCATCAAGCGGGCGCGCCAGCGGACAGGAACTGATGGATCGCCCTTTCCTGCGGAGAGGTGAACTTCTTGAAGTTGTTCCCGGACTCATCGTGACGCAGCACAGTGGCGGAGGAAAGGCAAACCAGTACTTTCTGCGGGGATTCAATCTCGATCACGGCACCGATTTCGCCATTTTCGTGGATAATATGCCGGTGAACAACCGCACACACGGCCACGGGCAGGGCTACGCGGACATCAATTTCCTCATCCCGGAATTGGTAGAGGAACTGGAATACGTGAAGGGCCCCTATTTCTCCCGGTTCGGAGATTTCAGCACCGCAGGCGCCGCCCGCTTTCGCCTCTACCGGGAACTCCCTCAGGGAATCGCTTCATTCACTCTTGGCACAGACAATTTCTACCGCGGCCTCATTGCTGATTCCGTTCAGGCAGGTCCGGGCATCGCCACGTTCGCTCTGGAATACAACTACTATGACGGCCCCTGGGTCATGCCGGATGAGTTGAACCGCTGGAACGGCTTCTTTCGTTACGTGATTGGCGACGAAGATGATTTCGCCTCCCTTACCCTGATGGGATACGATTCCACCTGGAACGCCACGGATCAGGTGCCGCAACGCCTCGTCGACAATGGCACTATCGACCGGCTCGGATTCGTCGATCCCACCGTCGGTGGCGAGTCCTACCGCTACAGCCTCTCAGCTGATTTCCGGAAAACCGGTGATTCAGGCGTCACGGTCGGATCCATCTACGCTGGAACCTATCAACTCGACCTCTTCTCCAACTTCACCCTGTTCCTCGACGATCCAGTCAACGGGGACCAGTTCAACCAGTTCGACGACAGATGGTTCGCCGGGGCAACTCTCGACCATACCTTCACTGACGTGTCGATTTTTGACCGTGATTCCACTCTCGCCGTTGGTGTTCAGACGCATCACGATTTCATCGATGGTGTCGGATTATATAAAACCAGCAAGCGACAGCGACTTGCGACCGTTCGGGAAGACGAAGTCTATGAGTCCAGCTTCTCCGCTCATTCGAACCTCGAAGTTCCGTGGAATGACTGGCTCCGCACCAATACCGGAATTCGCGGAGACCTCTACCATTTCGATGTGGACTCCAAATCACTCGCAGCCAACTCCGGGTCCGATTGGGATGGAATCGTCAGCCCCAAGGCAGGTCTTATTCTGGGCCCCTGGAATGACACGGAGTTCTACCTGAACGGCGGACTTGGGTTTCACAGCAACGACGCCAGAGGAGTCACGATCACGAGAGATCCGCTAACGGGGGCCGCGCTTTCGCAAGTCCCCGCCCTCGTTCGAACCAAAGGAGCGGAAGTCGGCCTTCGAACGCAGGCCATCCCGAATCTGACATCCAGCGTTTCGCTCTGGTACCTCGAAAGTGATTCCGAGCTGGTCTATGTTGGGGATGCCGGCAATATCGAGGCCGGAGGCGCCAGCGAACGTTATGGTCTCGAATGGTCAAACTACTGGAAGCCGGAAGACTGGATCACCATTGATTCAGAATTCACCGTCACCGAAGGTCGCTTCGTCGCAACCGGGGAGGAGATCGAAAACGCTGTGCCTGTTTCTGTTTCCGGAGGTATCACCTACGGCCTTCCAACAGGCCCCTTCGCATCACTCAGAGCCAGGTATTTTTCCCCCCGCCCTCTCACCGGTGACGGAGGAGTGAAATCGCAGGACGCATTGCAGCTCAACTCCCGGCTAGGTTACCGCGTCGAAGGAAATTGGGAAATAGCTCTCGAAATCATTAACCTGCTCGACGACATCGATAACGACATCGAGTATTTCTACACTTCCCGACTTCCGGGTGAACCCGCCGCCGGTATCGAGGATCGCCATGTCCACCCCTACGAACCACGTCAGGTTCGCGTTTCAGTCACCAAATACTGGTAATCATCCATGCTGAAAATGAGGCATCGTGACATACATTCGATCATTAATATGAATTTTTATTCATATCAAAACTGGACAGCTCAATTTCAGCTGCTAACAAGTTCCGGTAGCGATGCCAAACTTTCCTCTGTCCGTCTTCCGGATTTGCACCCTTACTGCGATCCTTCTGTCCAGCTCCTGCAGCGACAACAGCAACCGGCGACCCGGACCTGATTCCGGGTTACCACTCAAAATCAACGGTTCCACCACCGTTAATCCCCCCGTCGCCGAAGCTGCGGAGATTCTTCGGTCCCGGGAAGGATTACAGATCCAGGTCGACACGCAGGGAGGGAGTTCCGGAGGCATCTCCACTCTCGGAGAGGGGCTGGTCCAGCTGGGAATGGCTTCCAGGGCAATCCGGGCAGAAGATCGGGCAAAGTTCCCCGATTGTGACTTTCGGGAGATCCGGATCGGTGAAGACGCCGTTGCTCTCATCGTCTCCCGTGATGTGTGGGAGAGCGGCGTAACCTCGATTTCAAAAAGCGAAATGAAGGGAATTTACGAGGGCTCGATTACCAACTGGAATCAACTGGGGGGAGAGGATCGTAAAATTGCTTTCTTCAACAAGGAGCCGGGGAGAGGCACCTGGGAAGTCTTTGCAAACTGGGCCTACGGCGATCATCACAAAAGCCCGCAGGTAAGCTTTCCGGAAGTGGGCGGAAACGAAGAAACGCGGAACAAGGTATCGACAACCCGTGGTGCCATTTCCCAGCTCTCGTCCTCCTGGGCTGACAATGAAAGCGTGTTCGCTCTCGGCATCGAAACCGAAACAGATGAAACGGTTTTTCCCACCGGAGCGAACATCGTTTCCCGGGCCTACCCGATGAGCCGCCCGCTCCACCTTCTCACCAACGGGGATCCTGTCGGGAGCGCAAAAGTGATGATAGACTTCATTCTCGGCGAAGAAGGGCAACAACTCGTCCGCAAGCACGGCTATCTCGCTCTCGCAGACCTGGAGGAATAATCTACTACCCTTCCGCTCTCATGGGCAAAGCCGCAAAGTTGCCGAAACACAATCGCTTTTGTGCGATCAAAGCGGCCAGCTGGTTCTTCACTTCACTGGCCTTTGTCGCTGTTACCGCAGGACTGATCCTCCTGCTCGTCGAAAGCATCCCCGTGTGGCGCCACTCCGGTCTGGAATTCATCACCGGCAGGAACTGGTTCTATCGAGCACGGGAATTCGGTGCGCTACCCATGATTTACGGCAGCCTGCAGGTGGCAGTTATCGCTATCCTCATAGCCGCCCCCATCGCAGTCGGCGCCGCCATTTTCGGAACCGAATTTCTTTCCGGTCGCCTTCGCATCGGGCTGAAAATTGTGATCGAGCTGCTCGCCGGAATCCCCTCAGTAATCTATGGGCTGCTTGGCATCCTCCTCCTCCGGAACTGGGTCTACGATTCGATGGAAAGTCTCGATATCCTCAGCGGAGACACCCTTTTGACAGCGGGAATCCTTCTCGCGGTAATGATCCTCCCCACCATAATGACACTTGCGGACGATGCACTGCAGAGCGTCCCGCGAGCCCAGCGAATGGCCGCACGAAGTCTCGGCCTCACCGCCACAGAAACGGCGATTAACATCTCTCTTCGTGGAGCTTTTCCCGGATTGATCGCAGCAGTTCTTCTGGCAATGGGTCGGGCCCTCGGGGAGACCATTGCTGTTTTTCTCGTTGTGGGAAGGCAGGACAATCAACTTCCGGAATCCCTCTTCAGTTTTCAACCGCTGGTCGAGTCAGGACAGACGCTGACAAGCAAACTCGGCGGATCGGAGACCAATATTGCATACGGAGAACCGCTCCACTGGGGTGCCATGCTTGGACTCGGCATTCTTCTTATGATCATGGTTACGGCACTTACTTTCGCCGGATTGGGCCTGCAAAATCTCGCCCGGAGGAAAAATGAAACGTAAATTTTTCGACCTCCTGTTCCGGACGGCCACCTGCCTCTGTGTTGTCTTCTCCTGTGCGGTTTTGCTCGCTATCATCGGGTTCATTGTGAAGCAGGGAAGTTCCGCTGTTTCCCGGGCTTTCTTAACCGGGGAAATCACCGGGGCAGGTGCCTCCGGGGGGATCTTTTACAACCTCGTTGGTACTGGAATTTTGCTGGCGACCACCTTTCTGGTTTCCGCTCCCACCGCCCTCAGTATCGCTCTTCTCCACGGAGTCTACCTCCGCAACTATCGTCACCGCGAGAAAATCACGATTCTTCTCTATATTCTTAACGGCATCCCCGGCATTCTTTTCGGAATCGTCGGACTGGTTGTTTTCGTCCAATGGTTTGGCTGGGGAAAAAGCTGGCTCGCTGGTGGAATTCTTCTTGGGTTCATGATTCTCCCCACTGTTTCGGTAACCCTGATCGAACGTATCGCCAGCATCCCCCGGAAATACATCGAGGCCGCCGCCGGGCTGGGACTCCGGCAATCTGAAATCGTTCGCTCTGTCATACTACCCCAAAGCGCCGGGGGCCTCGCGACCGGACTCCTGCTGGGCCTGGCCCGGGCTGCCGGGGAAACCGCTCCGATTATGTTTACCGCCACGATTTTCGCGGGAGCGACCATTCCAAACGGTATCCGGGAGAATCCAGTTCTCAGCCTTCCCTACCATATCTTCATCCTCGCCCAGGATTCCTACTCTCCGGAAGTAAACTCGCGCCTCTGGGCCGCCGCGCTCGTACTCGTCATCCTGGTCTTTGCCATGAGCATCGTTGCACTACCTGCCCGCCTCAAAATCCACGAAGAAGCCGATCATGGATAAATCAGTCTTGCGAACCGAAAACCTGAGCGTCTCAGCCGGAAAGAAGTCCATTCTGAATCCCGTCTCACTGAAGATACCCGGAGATGGAGTATTCGGGATCATTGGACCTTCCGGCGCGGGGAAAAGCACCTTTCTGAAAACTCTCAATCGTCTTTGCGAACTCACCCCCGGACTTCAAATCAATGGCCAGGTGTTTCACCGTGGAGTTCCCCTCTACCATCACGGCGTCGATGTCGACGCCCTTCGCAAAAGGGTCAGTATGATCTTTCAGCAACCGGTCGTCTTTCCCACTTCCATCTTCGCCAATGTAATCTTTGGAGTGAGACATACCGAAACGATTCCCAAAAAGGACTGGCCAGACCTTGCCGAAAGAGCGCTCAGGCAGGCTGCTCTGTGGGAAGAAGTCAAAGATCGCCTCAAGAAACCCGGGAAGGAGCTGAGCATCGGTCAACAGCAACGGCTATGCCTGGCCCGCTCGCTCGCGACCGATCCGGAAATCATTCTCATGGATGAACCCACCAGCGCTCTCGACCCGGGTTCAACCGAAGCGATTGAAAGTCTGATCCACCAGCTCAAAAAGCAGCAATCCATCATTCTCGTCACCCACAATATGCGACAGGCTGATAAGGTCTGCGACCTTGTCGCTTTCATCGGTTTGCAGGACGGAACGGGAACCCTGCTTGCTTCCGGTTCCCTCGACGAGCTTCGGTCACGCAACAATATTCCCGGGTTTGAAGACTATCTCTGTTGCGAATAAATTATCTGTTCAGCCACCCTGAGGATTCGAAGGAAAGGAAAGCCGGCAGCATCCAAAATTGAGAGACTGCCCGTCTTGTTGGAACTCAATTCCGGGTGTCAGAGAATAAAGGACCGATTTTCCGTTCCTCTCCGAGGTGACAATCCCCAGCTCCCGAAGCAGTCGCAAATGGTGAGACAGCAAACTCTGCTCGACCTCCAGGGCCTCCTGGAGCTCCATAAAAAGACGGGGTTTATCCAACAACAGCCGGACTACCGCGAAGCGATTTTCATCGGCGAGCGCTTTTAATACATTCGAGCACGGAACCCCCGCCGGTTCTGCGATTACTTCGTGGGACATCACCAAAACCACTACAGCGAAACGTCGAAACACACAATAAGGGAATCCAAAATGCGTTCGGGGAAAATACGCGGGGAGGGATTTGAATTGTCAGCTCGCTTCGCTCGCCGACCTGCCACATTTGCGCTTCGCGGGATTGAGGGGTGATCAGAGATCAACAGGCAGTCCCGACCTTGTTGGTCGGGGAAACCTCAAACGACTTCACGAGGGCGTGAGCAACGAGGTTGAGAAAATACGCGGGGAGGGATTTGAACCCCCGACCAACTCGGTGTAAACGAGCCGCTCTACCACTGAGCTACCCACGCGTCGTTGTTCGAAAGAGGATTTTCGAACGGGCGGGAAGATACACGCGTTTTTTCCTGCTTCAAGCAAGGTTTTTGAAGAAAATTGAACAGGGTCCGGTGAGGGACCTAACCCTGTTCGGTGTGCGACCTGACAGGGTTGAGTCCTACCAGGAATCCGTCCGAAAGGGGCTTGCGGGCAGGCCCTCTTCGTTTCCAAAGTTGATCTTTTCCGGATTGGTCTTCCAGGCGTAGCGGACGGCGCGGGGTTCGGGAACTTCTGCGGATCTTACGATGAGCCCGTCTCCGGAAATGGTTGCGGTGGCGGGATGAAATTTCTGATCGGTTCCCGCGATTTCGAAATGCCGGAGGTCTTCTCCGTCAAAGGACTTCAGTCCACCACCGGTGTGATCGAAGGTGAGGTGGGCGGCATCTCCTTCGATGCGAACGCTCTTGTAAATCGGCCCGGAGAAGACGATGTCCTCGCCGTAGGTGTTGGCGCGTGCAAATCTCGCAAGGCGCTCCCCGACCGGTTTCTTGTCACGGGGGTGAATGTCGTCGGCTTCTCCCTTGTCGATTGCGACGACCATGCCTGTGTTTTTTCCCTCCTGCCAGAAGCGAAGCATCTGTTCACGGATGCCGGGCCACCCTTCGGGGCTGCCACCGGCAAAGTTGGGTAGCTGGACGAGGTAAAAGGGGAAATCACGTCTTTCGGTTTTGCCGCCGGAAGCGGCCGCCCAGTCGGTTCTCCAGTCTTCGACGAGGGCAAACATGAGGTCGCGGTATCCGGGATAAAAGGGCACGCGGGAATTGGCTTCGCCCTGATACCAGATCGCTCCGCGAATCACGTAGGGCTGAAGAGGGGCGATCATAGCGTTGTAGTGCCCCGAGGGACGCTTCGGGTTGTCGGGGCCCTGCGGCGGGCGGGGGGAGCGGGTCGTGAATTTCTCCCCTGCGGCGCGCGCCGCTTTTGCTTTCTCTTTCCAGGCAGCAAGAGCTTTCTCGTATTTGGCGCGGGCGGCGGGGTGAGCCTTCAGTGCAGCAGCGTAGTATTTCCGGGTTTCTTCGGCAGCCGGATCCTTGTCTCGGGTCTCGGAATTGATCCAGGAATAGGCGTTCGTGCCTCCGTTGGCGGATTGAATGATGCCGACGGGGACGGAACGGTCTTCGGACAGTCCGGCTCCGAAGAAAAAGCCGACAGCGGAGAAACGGGAGACGCTTGCAGGATCGGTTTCAGTCCATTCTGCATTCACGGTTTCCGTTCTTTCATCAGCACCGGCAACGGGAACGCGGAAGAGCCGGACATTCCGGAATTTTCCCTCCTCCGCTTCTTTCCCGGTCGCCTCCGCCTGAAAGGTGCGACTGACCGACTGAGCCATATTGGACTGACCGGAGGCAACCCAGACCTCTCCCACGAGTATATCTGAAACGACGATCGATTTTTCCCCGGCGGTTGCAGTTAGTTGTGCCGGTTCGGCACTGGCGACGAGTGGCGCAAGGATGGCCATCCATTCCCCCTTCTGATCCGCTTTCGCCGAAACTGTTTGTTCTGCGAAGCTGACGGTCACCTTTTCACCGGACTCCGCTGTGCCCCAGACCGGAACAGGGAGTTCCTGTTGCAATACCCCGTGGTCAGTGAAGAGCGGATGGAGTTCCAGCGCGGAAGATGCGGATGGCGGAAGGGAAACAGTCGCAACGAGAAGTATGAGGGCCGGGATTTTCATGAGCTGCAGGTTGTCGATCCGATCCTACGCTTGCCGCGTAGAGGTCAGAAATCCAATTATCATCGACGATTCCATTCAAATCTGCAACGCAATACCCCCTGAATTGGAAGTCAAATCGAGGAAGTGCCCCTCTTGCCCTGTCCGCCATCCCCGCCACGGAGGTCGCAATGACGTTTCGAATGAAACCGCCATGGTTCCGTAACGGCTTTCAGGCCGTATAAATGCCGGTTCTGGTGGAACGGAGTCTCAAAATCCGCATTAAACAAAATTGTCATTAAATGCGCTTCAACTTCTGATTGCAATCCTCTGCTTGATCAAGATACTTGCCGCGCCGCTTCAATCCGGGTTCGTGCGTTATCCTCCTTGTCACGAACATTCCCGGATTGTGCTATCAACCGCTCACCCAAAAATTGTGATTTCTCACCTGTATACTCCTATGTACCGATGCCTAACTCTGATCGCGGGATTTCTCTTGTCCCACTCTTCCATCACGGCTGAAACAGTGATTTCAGCCAATTCCGACACCGGCATTCTGAGTGTCGGGATGGGTCCCACAGGTAGTCCCGTCACACGAGTCTCAAACCTCAACACTGAAACCGGCGAGTTGTTCGAACATCAAGTCTACACAACCCGATCTCCCGGAAGTTTCACCGCGATGGCTCGCAGCAGCTCAGGAGTGCTTTATGCTGTATCCGAACCAAATCAACTCGTTACACTAAACGAAGAGACCGGCATAGCCACCACAGTCGCCTATCTCTCCGATACGGAAGCAGGCCCGTTTGCCATTCCGAAAGTCCCTGCAATGACGTTTGTCGACGGAGTCCTCTACGCTATTATTAAGAGGAATGAATTTCTTCCCAGCCTTGAATCCGAAGATGAGACGCTTCCCTCAATCGATACGGGCTTCATTTTAGTGACAATCGATACGGGAACCGGTGCAATCACCGGCACGGGTATCTACATTGGGGGTCAGACTGACGGAGAGGCACACGGTTTGGCCCATGATTCCAACCTGGGACTGGTTCATTTCTATAACGACCTGGGCAGCACTCCCATGGTCGAGATTATTGATGTCGGAAGTGGAACCTCGATTTCTGCGAACCATGGCGGCCCGCCGACCGCTGATCTCCCCGGCGGATTTCAGGGATGCGTTGCCACGGGGGGCGGAACATTTCTGGTCTACGACAATAGCGATGAAGAAGATTTTTTCACCCTGACGATCACGAGCCTGGCGGCATCAGGAGTGGATCCGGATCCGGAATTCCAATTTACCGCTACACTTCTCGGTACTGCGGATGTAGACAGGGTTAGAGCAATGGAATTGACTTCCGACTCTACCGGAATCGTCGTCGAAGAAGATGGTTTCCTCGAACGTAAGACTCTGACAGGAGCCCCTACGATGACAGAATCTGTAGTAACTTCGCTCGGAGGATTCCCCCTCTTCTTTGAGTCCCTCATCACCCAACCCGGAACAGGTCGAATCTATGGATTCGTAGGGCCGGATCGCAGAAAGCGACGCCGCAGACTCGACTCGCCCGGGGATCCCGGTTCGACAGGTATTGGACTCGTTGAGGTTATCCGGAACGGTACGGAAAAGGTTGAAGTGATTGGCCTCGATCACGAATTCTTCGAACCTTCAGAAGAAGGGATTTCACCCTACTCTGTTGAAACTGTCGCTTTTGATGATCGTGGTCGGCTTTTTTGCTTTAGCCAAGGCGATATCAATCCCCAGCTGGGTGAAGTAAATCTCTCCACCGGAGAGATCTCTGAAACGGCTCAGTTTCCGGATCTTCCCTATGGAAACAGTTACCAGTTGGAATACAATCCGGAAGACGGCAATTTCTACCTCCTGTTCTGGAACGAACGTGACGACGAGCTTGCCTTTTTCCAGCTGACGAGAACCGGAACTGCGACCCGCATCATGCTCAACGGGGACATCCTGTCCACCAATCCCGCTTCACTCGTCTATGTAGGGCTTGGAAAATTCATCTTCACAATTCCATTTTTCGTGGGTGACGCGATTTTTGAAGTGGACACCACCGGGAATGTCACTGCGCTTTCTGAAGAAATTCTCCCCGCTTGTGATTGCCTTGACTCTTCGTTCATCACCAATGGGCTGGCCCAGGCTGGCATACTCGCCACCGCCGACGTTTCCATCGGGACAAAACGCTCGAGATTGCGCGGTGACAATACCTACAACCGCTCTGGCAGGGGGCAGACAATCAAAGTGAAGAAAACGGCACGACGTCTCAAGGGACAATACTTCGCCAAAATCGAAAACGACGGAAACTACCCGGGCTTGGTTTCCCTTTACGGATCGAAAGGCAAAGGTCGTAAGAAAATCCGATACATAGTCGGCGGTCGCAATCTCACTTCCACTGTGGCTCGGGGAGGAAGTATCGAACTGGCAGCAGGCGAATCGAAAAACGTAAAAGTCACCCTGAACAGAAAGCGCGCCAGAAACTGGAAGTTCACCGGAAAACTCGCTTTGCGCTACGGTTCCGTAACTGACCTCGCCAAGGCAAAGATTCAGCTGAAGACAAAGAAAAAGAAAAACTCTTCACTGAAACCAAGTTCTTTGTTCTAAATACCTCTTTGCAAACTTACAGCTAAACGAAATTCTCTTTTGGATTTCCCTGTTTTCAGGCTACCCTCCGGAAACGGAGGGACAATCCAATTGAAATCCACTCACCTCGAATCATCCATGATGAAAGCATTTTACCCCCTGGCATTCTGCGTATTGTCGATGACAACACTTCAAGCTGGCGACTGGGGAAAAGCCCCGCTTCCCGCCAAAGCGCCCGTAATTGAGGAATGCCTCGATATCGGAGGAAAAATCAGTGCCGGTTACATGTCGGACTACATCCTCCATGGCCTGCGAGTCAATCGCGACACCGTTTGGACCGATGTAAACTATACTTTCGAAAGTTTAGTGCCTGTTACGCTCGGAGTAACTCATCTCAGTGGCATCGACCGGAAATTCCCTTTTATTGCTATTGGGCCTGTCGACGAGACAGATGTCTATGTCCGCGCCGAAGTGGGTGAGTATGCAGGATTCAATGTCGGGCTGAGTTACACTCACCGATTCCTCCATTTTTCCTCCTTTCCCGGGTTCAACGGGAGCTATGGAGATCTTGGCATTGATATCCGCCGCAGTCTCGGGCCGGTGGACTTTGTTGCGGCTTCCACACTTGGCATCAACTCCCGTAACGGATATTTCGCTGCAGGTGGTGGTAGCGGCTGGGTTCATCGAGCCGGCCTTGAGAAAGCGATTCCTCTTTGCGAATCCTCTACACTTGTTCTGAGCGGTGGCGTCGGATACCACGACGGCTATTATTTCAATGTTCCGGGAACACATGACTGGAGCCATTACTACATCAACGCTTCGCTTCCTATCGAGTTGAATTGCCGCACCTCGCTTACCCCCTACATCGGGTATCAGGGAGTCCAGCAGTGGGGTGTGTATTTTCCTCAGGGCGACGTGCTCCACGGCGGCGTGAGTCTGAATGTCACATTCTGACCGCCTGTGAACCAGGAGGCAGGCAATTTTAACCTGCAGCCAAATTTCAAGGCTGGACTTCACTGGAGTCCAGCTTTTTCTTTTTCTCATGCTACAGTTCCAACTCTTTGGCTACCCTGTGAAAGTGGAGTGGTTCTTCTGGATTCTCTGCCTCGTTCTCGGAATGCGGTATCTGGATGCGGGAGGGAGCGTCGGAATCAGTCTTTTTCTAATCTGTACTGTCAGTGTCTTCTGTTCGATCATCTGGCATGAACTGGGACATGCCTGGGCCAGAAAGAAATACGGCGCGGAGTATTCCGAAATTGTCCTGCACGGATTTGGTGGCTTGTGCGTCGGCCCCGGCTCTTTTACCAGAAAGCAGTCAATCGTGATTTCGGCAGCCGGTCCACTCGCAAATCTCGCAGTGGGAGGCGTAGTCTGGCTGGTGAAGGAAGCATACCCGCCTCAACCGGGGCACCTGGTGTATCATGAAACAATCGATCTGCTCCTCTGGATAAATGTCGGTTGGGCCATCTTCAACCTGCTCCCGCTTTATCCACTCGATGGCGGACAGATTTTTGCATCAGTAGCGGGACCACGAAATTTCCGAACGGTGCTCTGGGTGGGAATTATCCTGGCAGTTGTGCTCGCTCTTTACAGCTATTTGGTGAGAGGATCACTTTTCGGTCTGATTTTACTCGGAATGCTCGCTTGGGGAAATTGGCAGAGACTCCAAGGCCAGAGAAGTCAATTTTTATAGAATTTATGAATTTGAGGGTGATTCTTTGCGAATAAAGATCTACAATTACCATAATCGGTTAATTGCTACCCTCACCCCTCTTGGAGACGATCTTCATATTAGCGTGCCGTTGCCGCATCGCTCTAGCCCTCGTTTGTGCCTTCGCCAATCCGCTGGTTAACCATGTAGAGGGCTCCGTTCCGAAAGTCTCTACCCCGGCGAGGATTGCGATTACCCGTATTGATCACACCAAAGTCGAGAAGGAATCTGCCGGCACAGGCGGGACCTATGTCGCATTGATCGAAAATCACTACGATCTCTCCACAGAGCAACAGTATTTTCGAATCGCAAAGCGCCTGAATACTGAAGCGGGACTCCAGGACCAATCACAGATCGAAGTTTCCTACGATCCCGCCTATCAAAACATCGCCTTCCACACACTTAGGATCCACCGTGACGGAAAAATCATTGATCTGTTGCCCGAACAGCATTTCAAGCTGCTCCAGCGCGAGCAGGACCATGAAAGGCAGACCTACGACAACCGTCTCCGTGCAATCGCACTACTGGAAGGGACCAGAGTCGGCGACGTAATAGACTACTCCTATTCGATCTCCGGTATCAATCCCGTATTCGGGGAACTCTTTCACTGGAGCCTGCCCACTTCGTATCCTTTTCCGGTGGGGCAGGTAAAGGCATCGGTTCGAGCCCCGATGGGCACAGAACTTTACTTCAATTCTCGCGGCAGGATTTGGGATCCCGAGCTCAGCCGCGACGGGACGGATGCCGTTTACAGCTGGGTAATAGAAGAGCCGGGTGAGTTTGTACCAGACATGGATCTTCCTGCCGATCTGCCGGCAATGGACACAATTGAAGCATCCACCACCTCCACTTGGAAAGAAATCCATAACTGGGCGCTCACAAACTACCCTCCCCCGTCAAGTCTCCCCGCAGAACTCGAGGATCTTGCCCGGAAGATCGAGACCGAAGCCCCATCGGAGGAGGATAAAATCCTTTCCGCGCTTCGTTTTGCTCAGGACGAAATCCGCTACCTGGGAATTTTTGAGGGCGTCCATTCCCATCGGCCGCACAATCTTGAAGAGATCATGACCCGCCGTTTCGGCGACTGCAAAGACAAATCAACTCTCCTCTGCGCACTGCTCACGAGACTGGGCTTCAACGCATCACCTGCACTCGTAAACACGTCACAAGGTGCTGCGATATCGGACTGGCTTCCGAGCCTCAACGCATTTGACCATCTCGTCGTGTCTGTTGAATTCGAAGGGAATCGATACTGGATGGACCCCACCGGCTCCTTTCAAAGAGGATCTCTCGCCGATCTGTTTTTCCCTGACTACGGGTATGCAATGCTCGTCCGGGACGGAGAAGGCGACCTAATCAAGATCGGGGAACAGGGCTATCGGAAGAGCCGGAAGGTCATTCGCGAGAAATACACCTTGGCGGGCTTCACAAAACCAACAGATGTCGAAATCATTACCCACTATCACGGACAGAGCGCCGACACCGTGCGAGCCCTCTTTGCATCGGAACAGCACTCCGTACTTGAACAGAAATTCTACGAATCCGACCGGGAGTCTCATCCGGGGGTGGAAAAGGGCGAGCCTTTCCGATTCGAAGATAACCAGGAAAAAAACATTTTTACCATACATCGCTTTTACCGGATCCCTGACATGTGGGGCCCCAAAGCAAACGACAAGTCTATGATGCAGGCCCGTTTCGGATCGCAACCCTGCATGAAAGCTCTCACCGCTCCCTCCGACCCGAAGCGGTCTGATCCGCTCGCCGTTACACACCCTCTCTACATCGACCACAAAATTACAGTGGAACTCCCGGTCGCGATACCGATCGCCACGAATGACGTGAGCATCGACAACTCCACCTTTCGTTACCAATACCAGGCGGAGCAGAACGATACCACCTCCGAATTCACATTTCTTTACGAATCAAAAACCGACAGAGTTTCCGCTGATCAACTGCCAAGCTTTACAGATGATGCAAAAAGGGCAATGGAAGCAACTGCCTACGCATTATGGATTCCCAAAGAGCTCTACAATGGCAGCATGACAGCCCAACAGTATGCGGAGAGCCGACAGGCACAAATACAGTCCAGCTCTCCCGGGAATAGTGGGGATGCAGAAGCGAAAAAAACCGGGGCACCTGATCTCTCCCCCTCTTTGCCTTTCACGAACGCCGACGTTTCCTCCGCAACCACTGCCACAGACGGATTCGTCGGCACGAAGACAGGAAGCCCTGATCTGCCTCCCGCTCATGGAATCAATTCCGATTCCTCCTCAGGCAACACCCCAACTGTGCTGATCGCTGTTGCGATTGGGCTTCTGTCAGGGCTTTTTCTGTCCGTATTCGCCATGGCCCGAAAACCCGGCCCCAAATTCCGCCACCCTTATGAGGCTCGTCTCGACGGAATTCGCGGATGGCTGATTCTTCCCGCAGTCATATTCACCGTCAATCCGATCGTGTTCGGAATCGCCATTATCGGAATCGCCTCGCTCGGGTTTATTTCGCAGGCAGGCAACTCGGTTCCTGAAATGAAAGATGTGGCAAATCAGACAAATGCAGTCCTCGCTGTCAACGCAGCCGGGCTGGCACTACTCCTTCCATTTTCAATCATTGTCGCGATTCGGTTCTTCCAGAAACACTATACGGCTCCCCGGATCATCCTCGCCTTTTACGGCCTTACCTTCATTCTGAACCTGGCGAATTTTGCTGTCGCTAAAATGTCTCCGGTCGCGACAGGCAGCTCCGAAGTGATGAATGATTTACTCAAGGGGCTCCTGCCTGTCTTAATCTTCGGCACTTACTTTTTTCGTTCGAGACGGGTGTCCTCGACTTTCCGGAAGAATATTCCGGCCGGATTGCACGCATTGGGTGAAGAGGGAAATTCCTCTTCTCACGCCACTCCGTCCTCCGACCGGGAAACACCCCGTGAAAATAGGGAGGACACAGTTCCGGGGAAAATGACCACGGCGACAGATGCAAAGGAAAGCAGTGCCGCAAGCATGTTTTCCCCTGTTCCCGAATTGGCGTCTCCAATGCCGCCGGAATACGTTCCAACTGCCCGACCTCATGATTCGCAGCAAGATCCAGCCGACAGGCTCTTTGACGAACCGGTGAATGCCCCGCCAAATTCCCTCTTCGGACCTATTACAGAAACAGTCGAATTCCCCTTCGATACAGCGACGAAAAGCGACGAAGCGCCTACTCCTTTCGGATCAGATACTTCTCCACCAACTGCATCGTAACCCGCCCGCTAATCTCGAGACTTTCGGCACTAACCTGCTCCAGAGAATCCCCGGGAGTGTGCCAATAGTCATAGTCGAAATCGATGAGATCAATGGTTGGGATTCCCGCTGTCACTATCAACGGAATGTGGTCATCAATGATGTAATCCGGACTTATCCCGACATGCTTTCTCACTCCGAGGTCCTCGGCTGAGGCGATAAGGTCGCGGGAGATCCCCTGCAATTGTTGCTTCACCAACGCAATATCGACCCGGTAACCGGAACCCCCGGAGTCAGCCATTTCACGAAGAGACGCCCCCGGGACCTGAACCGCAGCGCGGATCTTCAGGTCCCTGTCTCCCACCATATCAAGCAGGACGCCCCATTTGGGACGCGTCTCCGGCTTGGTGAGAGTGATTTCCGCAGCGTAGTACCGACTGCCGTAGAGACCGTCTTTACTTGTGATATTGGTGCCAAAAGCCTCTTCGCCATCAAAGAAGACCAGTTCGAGGCGCTTCGCCAGCCAGGGTTTTTCAGAAAGTACACCGGCGAGCTCGATCAACACCCCTGTGCTCGAACCTGCATCATTCGCTCCTAGAAATTCAAACGATTCAAAGAGCTTTGTGTCGTAGTGAGAACACAAAATCCCGTCGACTGGATCACCCCACCGTCCAGCTCCAAACCGCGCCCGAAGATTCACAAATTCGATCTCGCCCTCCGGCGTTTTTTTGGAGAAGGACTGCCGCCGTATTTCCCACCCGGCTGCGGCAAGCTGCTCCTGAATGTAGACGCGCGATCTCTCGAGGTTTTCCGATCCCGCAGGCCGCGGACCGAAGCCCACAAGTGCTTTTACATGTTGAAAAGCCCGCTCCCCGGAAACTCTATGGGACAGCGCGTTCTCTTCCGTAAATTCCGGAATCGGATCTGCGCAGCCGCTGAAGAGAAAGACGACCAGGCAGCTGAATAGAAAGGAACTGGAACCAGCTTTCATTCCTCCCTGATTAGTCCAGCCTGATGCCCATCAACTCGAGAATCCTGCCAAGATCATCGTTGCCGTAATATTCAATTTCAATCTTGCCTCTTTTGTCGCCGTGTTGGATCGCAATGTTGGTGGAGAACCGACCACGCAACTCATCCTGGATCTGGCGGAGATACGCTTCCGCCTGCGGAGACACTTTCGACTTTGCCGGCT